>JBBSJF010000073.1:0-5184 GCA_038257495.1 Saccharimonadales bacterium (SeqCode)
AGCACAAAAAAGACGGGCTTAACGATAGCGAAATGAGTACGCTTATGGAAGCGGTTAAACACTTACCCGAGACACCCGACACCAAGCGGATAAAGGCAATCCTCACGCTTCTTACCCTACAGGGCTTGAGACAAGTAGAGATTACCCGCTTAGACGTAGACGATATAGACCTAGTAGCGGGTACGGCCTTAGTACAGGGCAAGGGACGAGACGATAAGGAGATAGTCTACTTACACCCCGAGACAACCAAAGCCTTAACCGACTACATGAAAGCGGGCAAGGTTAAAAGCGGGGCGTTATTTACCAGTAAGAGCAACAACAGTAAAAACCAGCGTCTTACAACCCGAAGTATACGGGGTATGGTTAAGGACTTACTCAAAAGCCTAGGAATAGACAAGACCACACACGGGTTTAGGCATTACTTCACGACAACGCTTATAAAGACCTACAAGGGCGACTTGTTAGAAGTAGCAGGATATACACGACACCGAGGCTTAGAAATGCTACAGGTGTACAACGATACGATTAAGAGACAGGCCGACTTACCCCGCTATTATTCTGCTTTTAAGGGAGTAGATTTTAGCAGGTAATGACAGTCTCCTACTTCCGATAAGTCTAATTACAGGAAGTAGGAAATAAAGGAGGTGAACACAATGAAAAGAAACGTAATATACGCAGTAATAGCACTTATCATTTTTGGAGTAGGGTTTTTCTCAGGCATGGAGTATAAAGCGTACCAAGTACGCAACGCTATCTCAAACGCTTTCAACGGAAATAATGACAATTCTACCAATGAAAGCAAAAACGAGCAGACCGCCATGGAGTTAGCCAAGGAAGAAAAAATGGTAACTACTCAAAAAGCAGTAGGCGACGAAATACAGCTAGCCACGATTAAGGTTAAGGTTACTAACTCTGAGGAAAAAAAGACAATTAGCTCGTCTTACGGCACTCCAAAGGTAGCAAAAGACGGCACAAGGTTTGTAATAGTCAGTATGGATATTACGAATACTACTAACAGCAAGTTCTCCCTCCCTGCAGACTTCCTTTTAATAGACAGTAAGGGGCGTGAGTTTAGTACATACAGTGACGCTATTGGTGGTATTGAGGATTATTTAGATTACCGTGAGCTTTCACCAAGCGTGAAAGAGTCAGGTGTATATGTTTATGAGATACCAACCGACGCAACGAGTTACAGTTTGACTTTTGCAAAGGCGGGTTCAAAAGACTTATACCAAGTGAAGTTAAAGTAATGTGTTTATTCTAACACTGGGCGGGAGCTATCCTACCCAGCATAGAGCAAGCAATAGGACGAGGTAAATATAGTTATGCCGAGTATTAAACATATAAAACAAGAGGCATGGGAGTTTTACGACAAGTGGCGTAAAAGCAAAACATACTCACCAGCACTAAAAACCGAAGTACGCATTTCTCTCATGGGATGGCGACATATTACAGGGGCGACAGGAGCGAAAAAGCGGACATTACACGATACCTATAGACGGCTAAAGCTATTACCGTATGCGAAACAGATTATTGAAACGTCAACCACGATACAAAATGTAACCGAGAAATACGGCAGGACATTTTATGCACTAGAGGCTATGGTTATGGTTAAAGAGAACGGAAAAGAGGCATTACGAAAAGTAAGAGTAATACTTGTAGAGGACAAACAAGGAAATAAAGTGTTTTATTCAGTAATGGACAAGAAACAAAGAAAGGGATTGCAGTAGAGGTTAAAAGTGGAGCGCCTCACGCTTAGGTTAATAACTTTAGCGTCATGGAGGGTAAAAACCCTCTCACTCCATGAGTAATATATCAAAAATGACCTTAAATGTCAAATAAAGCTATGGATACACAACCACAAAACTATTACACCACCGACGAGGTAGCCGAAATGTTAAAGGTTACTTCCGATAGTGTCAGGCGATGGATACGAAACGGTAAGCTAAAAAGTATCAAGTTGAGCGGTAAGTTTATCAGGATAAGCCGTGATGACTTAGACGAGTTTATTAAGAGCATGAGAGGAGTAACTAACAATGGCTAAAGTCATAGCGGTTACACTACGCAAGGGCGGGAGTGGTAAAACAACGACAAGCGTTAATCTGGCTACAGCCTTACAGCTTAAAGGCAAGCGTACTCTTTTAGTGGACTTAGACCCGCAAGCTAACGCCACGATAAGCGTAGGCATTGACCCTATGGCACTCCCCCGCCATATCAACACGCTTTTTACCGATATAAACACAACGACCAAGGAAGCGATAACAACTACAAGTTTTAACCTACCCCTACTACCCTCTCACCCCGACCTAGCAGAAACAGAGGCGGGAATGAGAGCAACACAGATAGGCATGTTAAAAAACCTACTAGACCCGATAAAAGACGATTATGACTACATCGTGATAGATACCCCACCCGCCGAGAGCTATCTAACAGTTAATGCTATGGCCGTAGCGGATGAGATAATCATACCCCTACAGGCACACTACTTAGCTATGAAAGGCTTACAAGACGCTATAGACGAAATAGAACAGGTAAAGAAAGGGCTTAATCCGAGCCTTAAACTAGCGGGTATTTTACCGACGATGGTACATAACCGCACCAATGTAGCCAAAACCGTTATAGAGGCCGTTACAGAGGCTTACAGGGACTATCTCTATCCCCTACAGGTAGAGTTTAGTATTAAGCATGCCGAGGCTACCTTAGCGGGCTTGCCCATTGTTATATATGACCCGAACCACCAAGGAAGCATTGCTTATATGCAACTAGCCGATATGGTTATGAGGGGAGGCGAAAATGGCGAATAAAAACAAGCTAGCAGAGTTATTAAAGAGCCGTAATCCCCTATCACAGCCACGGGAAGCGGTTAAACCTGTCAATATGTATACAAGTACACAAGTGGACTTAGACACCAAACCAGGGCAAGAGAGTATAAGAAGTGTACAAGTAGATAAAACCACAAGTATACAAGTACACAAAGAGACAACACCACAAACCGTTAAGACGACAAAACCGCCAGTTGTGAAATACACGACACACCTTAAACCCGAGACGATAAAGGCTATTAAGCTCTTAGCAGTAACAACAGACAGGAAAGATTACGAGATAGTAGAGGAAGCGATAGAGGCGTACTTAAAGAAAGAGGGGGATACCCCATAACTAAGTTATGAAATGCGTCTATGTCAAAGATAACGGCGAGGCTTGCCACGCTAACCCGATGGGGGGTAGCGAGTATTGCTACTTGCATAACCCCGCCATATCAGAGGATGAGAAAAAACAGGCACAAGCCAAGGGCGGGCAAGCACGAAGCCTAACCCTTGAGACACCATTACCAGACCTACCCTTAGAAACGCCAAACGACACAGTAACACTAGTAGCCGATACCATAAGACGGGTTAGAGCGGGGGAGCTAGACATAAAAACGGCCAACTGTATAGGCTTTTTGTCAGACAAGCTACTAAAGGCGTTTGAGGTTGCACGGCTAAATGACAAAGTAGAGTACATAGAGCGGGTTATTTTAGAGAAACGGGTTACACAATGAAAAACCTAAACAACGCACTACAGAAAGGCAACCTTACCCCAAAAGAGCGGGTTTTACTTTTGGTACACAACGCCGTTAAAGGGGAGACAACAGGCAAGGGAATACTTAACGAGGCCGAGAAACACGCCGTAAGTGATGGATGGCAACCCACGAATAACGAGCAGATAAAGGAATACAACCGTTATAACAAAGGATGGCGTACGGCGGGCTTTGCGGAGCTAGACGCACAAACCACTTTTTTAGAAACGCAGTCTTTTTATAATCAAGAGAAAGTAGCCACGTCTCATTTACTTCTTTACCCGTTTTTCAGAAACGCTAAGGATTCGTTTGAGAGGCTGGACACAATCTTACCAGTAGATATAAACCAAGCCTTAGAGATAGTAGAGAAACAAAAACAAGTGAAGCTAGAAGACGGGATAGTCTTTGACTACGCAGTGTATCAACTAGCCTACGAAACCCTAGACAAACCACTACAAGAGGACTTAAAGGCTTTGTATGAAGAAGTAGCCTACGACCACCAATACCTAGACCAAGAGGAGTATTTAGCCGACCTACTCAAAGATAAAGACACGCTTACCAAGGCCGATAAGGAAAAACTGGCAGACAAACTAGTTAAAGGAGGATATAACAGCTTTGCTAAAGAGTGGCAGTTTTGGCATTACTACGCTTCCATACCCCTAAAAGAAATAGCTAAACGATGGATGGATAAGCGAGAGGTAACACCGACCCCGTTAGACGAAAGCGACAACGAGACATTAGAAAAGGCGAGGGAGAAAGTACAGGAAGTCAGGAAAGCAGTAATAACCCCAGAGGAAGCCTTAAAAGAATATACCGCTGAGAACCTACGAGAAAGCATAGAGGACTACGCTAAGACGCATAACACAACAGTAGAGGACGAGTTAAAGGCCGTCGTGATGGAGTGGCTAGACGAGGGGTTACTAGACGAGTATACGCCTATTTTTATGTCTACAAGTACACAAACCCACATAGGCGAGACAAAACTACCCCACAAAGAGGTATTTAAGGCATGGAGGGAAGCCAAAGCCAAGGCGAAAGCAACGCTAGAAGGCCTTATAAAAGTGGGAGGGCTAGCAAGGGATGGCGACACGATAACAGGCGAGAGCTTATATTCCTTTACGGGAGACGACCATGAGTTTATAAAAGACTTTAAGAAGCGGGTAGACCACTACGACGCTAATTTAGGCATAGTCTACGCCGATGATGACCCCGAGCATAAAGGGCGACACCTAGATAGGGAGTTGCTTATTTGCGACATAGACGAGGCGGGAAAAGTCAGACCATTTAGCATGTTTGAGATGACAAAAGACACCCTACAAGGCTATTTTGATGTGATGGGGTTTGTTACCGAGCGAGAGGAGAAAGGAGAGCGGGTTATAGAGTTTAAGCATGAAACCTACAACGAACTAGTAAAAAACACCGCCGAGCTTATCAGGAATAACTACGCTATTTTACTGGCTTTTAGAGAGATATTTACCCGCCTGTCAAAAACCTACCGTATTGACCTAGCCTACAAGATTAACCGATGGATAGGTGAAGTAGAGGGCTTTATAGACAGCCATAACGAAGCACTACAGTCTGCAACTAAAAAAGGGCTTTATGAAAGAGACAGTAAAAAGAGTGTCAGG
>JBBSJF010000074.1:0-5157 GCA_038257495.1 Saccharimonadales bacterium (SeqCode)
CCTAGAGCAATGCTTAGACTTTATAGAAAATGACGAGCTCGTAGAAGTAACCCCAAAGAGTCTTCGGATTCGCAAACGAGAACTAGACCCCAACAAACGCAAACGCCAAAAGTAAACTATACAAAGTATAGTTACTATGTTTAACTTGGTATGTAATGGATATAACAGACAAATTATTTGAAGAAGTTATAAATGCCTCGATGGCTGAATTACCCGAAGAGCAAATAAAAAATCTTAATAATGTAGCAATAACTTTCGACGATGAGCCATCTGCTTTGCAACGCGAGAAGCTCAAATTGCGGAGCAGTCAGACTCTGTTTGGGCTGTATGAAGGTATCCCGCTTATAGCTAGAGGTGCTGGATATAACATGGTGCTACCGGACAAGATTACTCTTTTTAAGCTGCCGTTATTGCATGCCTCAAGGTCTGTGGAAGAATTCAAAAAGAACGTTAAGCATACGCTATGGCATGAAATAGCCCACCACTACGGCTTAGATCATTCTCAGATTGAAAAATTAGAAAATAAATAATATTATCCCCATAAGTCTCGTATATACTGTAACCATATGGCGGGCTATAAAGGGCATCTAATAGGCGGGGCAGGGTTGTGTGCATTGTATACAGGTCTTCTTGCGCTAGCCCCACTGCCAATATTGGCACAAACGGCAGGTTTGCTTTCTAACTGGCAGCTTGTCGTAGGCTTGTTCATCGTGGCTCTACTTTTTAGCTTGTGGCCAGATGTCGATACGAATTCTAAGGGTCAAGACATATTCTTTGGTATAGCATTCGTAACAGATATTTTACTTATATGGCAGGGCTATCTAGAAGCCGCAGCCTATTTAGGATTATTAGCCATGACGCCAATAGTTGGCAAGCATCGCGGCTGGACGCATAGCCGCATTGCAATGTTTCTTGTGCCACTGCCTATAGTAATAGTGCCGTGGATGTATCGTTCCAGCGTTGCAATTACCGTTATATTATTTTACGGTGCTGCTGTAGTTGGTTACTTTAGTCATCTACTCTTGGATGGTCGTATCGTGAAATGGATACGAGTAAAATCTAGAACTAAAGGATGGTCCTAAGGCGATTAAGCTCGCCCGTCACTAATATAGTACTGCCAGCATCGAGGTTATATACTTCGCCGTCGCACTGCATTTTTATATCACTCAAGATCGCGGCAGAGTATGATCCGACGTTATTAGGTTTTGGGTAACCTTTTATCAATATTTTTAGGATCATATAAAATTGGCTAAGTATAGAACGGTGCCGGACTTTGGAAAGCCAAAATCTTCCGTCATGTAGGTTGGTCTGTTCGCCCACTCGCACAGTCTTGCTCATACTGTGGATATTGGCAAAGATCATACTGTCGTATCTTTTAGACTTAGCACCTTCTTCGCTGACGCGAAACCATCGTATCTTACCGAGTGTTTGCAAGGTAATCCATATTTCTATAAACCGGTTTAGTGAGACTTTATTAAGTTCATGAGCTACCTGGGCAGTTACGCCCAGGCCTATATACGAATGAGCATAACGGCGCCAGATACTACCATCCGGTCGGACGATTCTTACGCGCAATATGTCAATTGATTCCACTTGTTCGGCACCTATACCTTGCACGAGTGGTCTCTTGCGAGTTGCGCGGCGGTGGTCGTTGGCGTTGCCTGCAGGCAGAACGGCACATATGGGGTTATAGTTTTTATGTGAGCGTGCTCCCGATAGAGCTCCATTAATGACTTCGTGGTATCCACCATCTCCGCTTACCGAGATGAGTAGTGGCGACTTTTCCTTGGCGGCCCACTTTTTGGCGTATAGTTCTGCATCGCCAGCGGATGTAGTGGCATGTAAGTACACTTTCGGTATTTTTTTGCTTTTTAGCGAGCTCGCAAGAGAGCTTGCGCGCTTTTCTGCGACCCCGCTAGTACTGTTTGGGTTGTAGATTATCCTTACACTTGTATAAGTCATTGTATAAACTATACCTCATCAGATGGCATAGACGGCAACTCAATCGTATTGCTAACAACTAAACTTGCCATATTGCATATTCTTAGAGCAATACTTATTGCTTCTCGTTGTTTTCTTTCTAGCCAGCCTGTATATTTTTCTAAAGAGTACTTGTGGGATAAGACTTCCTCAAGTAATGCCGAGTATTCACTATCTATAGTCATCAGTCTGTCTATATATCTCGTTGCTTTCGCGCCTATTTCAGGATTGATAGTTCTCTCTAAACGTTGTGCAAGAGTTGGAGCTTTCCCTACATTGTCCCCAGGAAGCTCTGCAAATCTACCTCTCATATTACGTGGTATCTCTAAGGCAAATTGCATGGCATTAGTACCTATATTGTTTGGATTAGCCAAAGCTTGACCTAGCCGTAGTTGAGCGTTCGCTAGGTAGGTGGCTATAGAGGTTCTTACTATATATTCGTCTACGTCAAAAGGATCCTGCGTGGTTGTAAGAAGAGTAGCCGGTGAATTGATAGTCATATCGTTAAACTCGGTATGACAGAGGTTCTTTAGATAGTAAGTATCGTACTGAAAATCACCGGCTATTGCTTGTTGTAAGCTAAAGGGCAGAACCTCTATCGCTACGTTGTGGTGTCTTTGAGCCGTTCCCACTACTGTGCTTAATCTGCCTAGTGTTCTATCCTGATGAGCTTCGTGATATATGACGGTCGCAATCAGCATGTTTCTAATGCTTACTCCCTCTTCTGTTGCCGTATTATGTACTTGGCAAGCGCGTGGATTTGAGTCTGAACTAGCATCTTCACTAAAGTGTCTGATAAGTAGCTCTGCTGCGGCTGCATGCGCACCTTCTTCGGGTACTTTTTCGCACTCAAGTTCAAATGGATTGAAAATTCTTCCCATAACTTGACATATAATTACATTGATGTCACAGATATGCAAGCACAAGGTTTTTCAAGTCTGCAAGCAAGGGGTGTATACTGGGATAAGCAATGTAAGTGCTTTTGCGACAATAGCAGATTCCTACTTACAGGCTTATAAGGCTACTTTTTTCGTCGAACGTTTAGACAAGAGACTAGACCGACACTCAACATATCTCTTACTTTTTAGTTACGAGCTTCGCACTTGAGTGCTAGGTGTAATTTCTCCTATAAGAACGGACTGGGTTGTACGGAAAGTACTACTCAGGAGTGCCGAAGAGGAAAATTTTACCTAGCGCCAAGAATAACAATGGGTGCTTGGCTACGCCGAGCAGCAGGTTGTTATGGTGCGTAGGTCGTGAAGGAGTTTTTATGCGTGCGAAATTAGACGATCCTATAAGTGTTATTTGGTCATTTGAGGCAACCACCCGAAAAGTACGCATCCATAAGCTGCACTGGCAGCAGCGAGACTACGTACCGCAGGCGATAGATTTTCATCACCGTAGTCAGCAAGGAAACACCTTGTTGCATATTTTTAGCGTTAGTGACGTACAGGCTGGATTATGCTTTAAGCTTGTTTTTAATACCCGGTTTTTAACTTGGACGTTAGCGGAGGTTGCAGATGCATTTGGGTCTTAACAAAGACGAGCCGCTTATAATGCATATCGATCTGAATAGCTGTTTTGCTACTATCGAGCAGCAAGCTAACCGGCTTATACGCGATAAACCTGTGGGGGTAGCAGCTTACGATAGCCCCGGTGGTATTATTCTGGCTGCGAGCTACGAAGCTAAGGCACTCGGTATTAAGTTGGGTACTCGGGTAGGAGAGGCGAGGGCGATATGCCCGAAGATATTTATTACCACGCCCGATCCAGAAAAATACCGCGAAGCCCACCGTAAGTTTAAACAGGTACTACTAGACTATACCGACGAAGTTGTTCCGAAGAGTATCGACGAGTTTGTGATTGACTTCCGTTCTAGTATGCATCGTCTTCAAGGACGGACCCTGGAGAGTATTGGATACGAGATAAAAGAGCGGATATATGAACAGGTGGGCGAGGCAGTACGGTGTAACGTAGGGATTGGCACTAGTCGGTTTTGGGCAAAAACGGCAGCAGGGCTACATAAACCGAATGGGTTAGATATGATGAGTGCCGTTAATGCTCGGGAGACGTATGCTCAGTTAAAGCTTACCGATCTTTGTGGGATCAATGTACGCTATGAAGCGCGGCTGAAAGAAGCTGGCATTATGAACTCCTTGGATTTTTTACAAGCCGAGCGTTATTACCTGGAAAAGCGGGTATTTAAAAGTATCGTTGGGTATTATTGGTACTTGCGTCTTCGCGGTCACGAAATAGACAATGTGGATTTTGGGCGTAAAAGCTATGGCCATCAGTATGCTCTCGGGCAAAAGTCGCGGGACGTAAAGGTGTTACGGCAGCTACTCATGAAACTGTGCGAGAAGACTGGACGTCGACTACGAAAAAGCAGCTCGATAGCTCGTAGCTTGAGCTTGTACATACGGTACGAGAACAAAACGCACGGTGGATCACGCATGAAATTGGGCTATCCACTCTATAGCACGCAGTCGATATATGAAGCTGCAAAGCGGGCACTAGAGACCTTGACTCTCTCTACGAAAGTAACAGTAATGAGTATTACAGTGTCAGATTTGGAACCAGCTGACCCTGAGCAGTTGAGCCTACTTGGGGTATTATCTTTTGACACTGACCAGAGAGTATCGAACGCGCTTGACAGTATCAATAGTCGTTACGGAGAATTCACGATCGCGTCAGCTAACATGTCCGATATGGGAGACCTCATCTTAGATCGTATTGCCTTCGGTAATGTAAAAGAGCTATAGTAACCGTAATTAGTATGAAAAAAGTTCCAATACACAGTAAGAAGCACACTTACTTAACGATCTGCTCTTTATTACTTTTCGCAGCAACTGCATGGTTAGTGACTACAGAAGTAGCCGCGAGTACAGAAGATAAGGTTTTTTATGATCTTTATACATTGCCCAAATTCCTCACTCCCATAATGAATGTAGTTACACAAGGGGGTACGATATGGGCGACATTAGTAAGCTTTGTGGTAGCTGTCTACAAGAAGAAACGTGATTTAGCATTACAAATAATCATGGGTAGTGCTTTAGGATACGTTCTGTCTTTACTCGCAAAGATGATCGTGGAGCGCCCAAGACCATTTTTACTATTGGATGACGTAGAGAATAGAGGATTTTATATAGATGGATACGGATTTCCTTCAGGACATAC
>JBBSJF010000075.1:0-5090 GCA_038257495.1 Saccharimonadales bacterium (SeqCode)
CTCCTATCTCTGGCTCCTGCGGAACTCGCTCACTATCGTTCACTCAAACAGTCCTCAGAGCTCCGGGATAGCAACTAGAACCTTCTCTCTGTTTTACAGAGCCTGAATAGGCTGCCATGAACTAAAGACTTAGATATTAATCCACGGCTGCGAGCAGTAGCCGTGTCCTAGGTTCCTTGGGTTTGGGTATCAAATACTGCCTGAGCTAGGAGTGTCTTAACTACAACTATAAAGTCGAGGACTGTCTGAGGAGCTTTAGCGACGAGTTCCGCGGGCAGTTGTAGTTAAGACGGCGACTGCATCAAGCAGGATTTTCTTACCCAAGAGGTTTAGCATACTTTTGCCGGTACAAAAGTATGTGGCGGTTAAGCGCGCCAGTGCGCTTATGGACATTGCTTGTTCATACAAGAAAGTAACTGATGTTTAAGCGGATCAATCCGCTTTGATAGGGAGGGGACACCCCGCCTGTTATATGAAATCTTATTGTTGAAAACTCGTTTTTAAAAGCGCATAATTTGTCTATAAATAAGGGAGAGATGAAATGAGCGTAGAGGTTAATTATCTAGCGGTAGTTCTTGCTGCCCTAAGCACAATGGTGGTAGGCAGTATATGGTATACCCCCAAAGTATTCGGTAATACATGGATGAAACTCGTAGGTCTAAAGCCGGCAGACGCCAAAAAGGGTGGTATATATCCCATAGCTATCACGCTAGTAGTGAGCTTTGTGTCTGCCTATGTGCTTGCTTATGTAGCGTTTTTGTCTAACAGTTATTTTGGTAATAGTTTTTTGCAGGATAGTCTTACTACGGCTTTTTGGTTATGGCTTGGCTTTACGGCTGCCAGGTTTATCACCCACGACGCCTTCGAAATGCGTCGTAAGAAGTTAACACTCATCAATATTACGCACGAACTTGTAACATTCCTAGTTATGGGCCTCATTATCGGCCTGCTAAAACCTTAGAGACATTATAAAATGCTGTGATTTCTGGCAAACCAGAGCTGCCGACCATCATCAGCTATCCTACACCCAATTTGGGGATGACCATGTAACGCTTCAGTAAATTTTCGTCTTCGATTGATATTGAAATTTTCTAAACCCAAAGCTTCTAAGATTGCGTCAAAGGTCGTAGGCTCGGACGTAGATAACAGCTGGTAGGCTATAGCTGCATTACTAGAGTGAGCTACTTTTTTCTCCGCTGAACGCAGGGTGGCTGAGCCTACTTTATGTATGAGATTGCGGCATGTTTTTGGGTCATTCAAAAGAGCTCGGGCACATTTCTCTCCCTCATCTTTCAGCCCTGGATCGTTATTATATACGGCGAGAGACAGATTAATAAGACGACGCACTACTGGTTTGTATTGTTTCGCAAGCCTGTATACTGGATTTGTTTGTTGGCTAACGCGACTAACAACCTCTAATAAGCCAGAAGAAGCCATGCGTTCTAATACATTTTCGATGTGATACAAGGTATGGTAGTCGGTATCTGCATACCATGCGTAGGTATCTTTAATATCAAAATCTGCGAGATACGCAATCCGGGACAATAGAAAAAGCCTGCTCACTATAGCTGGTACGTGGTTTTCTGAAGATGTTAATTGTGGCTCTCCTAGGGCAACACGAAGCGCCGGACCTTCACTACCGCTTACTGTTTGCGCAAGCAGGGCGCCAACCGCACGGTGCTCAAGCCCTTCTTCTGTTATCCTGTATCTGCTGGGAATTCTATTAGAACCTTGCCCATGCCCGGGTATTTTATGGTACGTGCCGTAGGGGCCAGAACGCATATTACATATACCAGGGTAATAACTATCTGCGAAATCCGATAGTGTCTGGCCTTTTTGCAGATCGTGTATAGCGGCATTGATTTCGCCTGCGTTCCAGTATTCATCTGGGTTATGAAAACTTACAGCTACTAACGCTGATGTTTCTGCTGCAACCCCGCCTAATATGACAGCTACTTGGCGGTCAGTGCGTGGCGTATCGCTATTATAAGCTGTTGGTCCCACCTCCCGCATTAGAGAAGTCATGCACTTACACTATAAGATCATTTTGCGTAATGCAATCATAAGCCCGATACCTTATACTACGGAGTAATGTCTAAATCTTTATTTCCCAAAGACTTTTTGTGGGGCGCCAGCACTTCTAGCTACCAGGTAGAAGGTGGTAACCGCAACCAGTGGTCGGAGTGGGAGATGGCGAATGCCGACAAACTTGCATCTACCGCCAAAAAAACTATGGATTGGTTACCAAATTGGGACGAGATAGAACAGGACGCTACTAAACCCAGCAATTATATGGCTAGAAAAGGAGTGGACCATTATCATAAGTACGAAGAAGATTTCGAAATTGTTAAGAAATTACACCTTAATGCATTCCGGTTTGGCATAGAATGGTCACGACTAGAACCGAAAGAAGGCGAGTGGGACGAAAAAGAAGTAGAACACTATCGTACCTATATACGCTCTCTAAAAGCGAAGGGTATTACTCCTGTGCTTAATATATGGCACTGGACGCACCCGATATGGTTCGAAAAAAAAGGTGCATGGCTAAAAAAAGAAAATAATAAGTACTTTTTACGATTCGTACAAAAAATCGCCGACGAATACGTGAACGAACTAGAGTATGTACTTACCGTGAACGAACCTAATGTATACACCTCTATGTCTTTTTTAATTGGTAGGTGGCCACCCCAAAATAAAAACACGTTAAGCGCGCTGCGAGTATATAAAAACTTGGCTCGTGCGCATAAAGCTAGCTATAAAATACTGAAACATCGTAAGCCGACTTTGCAGGTTGGCATGGCCGCCCAGTTGGCTAACTTACAGGCTAAACGACCACACAGTACTATAGATGAGCTCACGACGCAGTGTATGCGTTACTTTTGGAACTGGTGGTTTATAAATGAAACCAAAAACTGCCATGATTTTATCGGCTTTAACTATTACTTTACAGATTATTACAAAGGGCTATGGCGCAACAATCCGAACGTACCGAAGAGTGATCTGGGCTGGTATATGGAACCGGAAGGGCTATATCCGCTGCTGTTACGCGTATGGGCACATTATAAAAAGCCGATTATTATCACCGAAAATGGTTTAGCAGATGGCAAAGATATACATAGGCAGTGGTGGATAGCCGAAACTATGGTGGCTATGGAACGAGCACTAAGCGAGGGAGTGAAGATAAAGGGTTATTTCCATTGGAGCCTGCTAGATAACTTTGAATGGTCGGATGGTTGGTGGCCAAAATTTGGGTTAGTCGAAGTAGATAGAGCGAATGGTATGGAGCGCAAAATCCGCCCCAGTGCGCGTTGGTGGGCCAAATGGTTGGCAAACACACAATCTAATTGACAATAAATAAAGATTATGCTAGTATATTATTTATGAGTAGACATGATTCTGAACCAAGTTCTGAGCCACGCAAACCGAACTATCCTCTACGTAGGGCAATAGCAGCATTAGCGTTTCTTGGACTGAGCTATGGTGTCTTTGAGTCTGGGAAAGCTGCTATAGATAGTGTTAAAGATAGCCTTAAGGTGGAAGTCCCCGTTGCGGGATGTACTACAGCTAGTGGTAATGATGGCACGATATGGGAAATAGCTCGAAAGAAGCAGCCAAAGGGTGATGTACGATCTCTCGTGCAACAGATTAAGGATTTCAACGGAGGCGCTATAATACAACCCAATCAGAGTGTGGTTTTGCCTGTAAAGGTCTGTGACACGAATGATCAGCCTCTGCCACAGTCAAACAAGACTAACGCTGAATCTTAACCTCCGCTTCATGCCTGTTTTGCGCTGACAGACTACAATCGAAGCCTTTAATTGTAGTCTTTTTTCATATCGACTCTAGGTTTATAAATAGTATTGTTACGTAAGATTAAAGCGCTATATATAGCGTAGGAGCCTAGTAAAGAGTGATACTTCGGCAAAAGGGGTAATTTTCTTTAAAAAAGTACTTGCAGTGGGGAGTTGTGGGTAGTATGCTCTTGTTAGTGGGTAATCGTAGGTAGCGCCAAACAGGCTACAGATACTACAAAAATAAAAAACCACTGTAAGTTAACTTCAATACAATATGGCAATAACAGACTACTTCGAACGGAAGCTTGACGAAAAAAGGCGGCTTACAATACCGCCTGAGCTCAGGGACCGTTTTGCGAGCGGTGCTGTTATTACCCGTGGCTTCGGTAAATACCTCCACTTGTACCCAAAAGATGTTTGGGACAATCTGGTAGAACCCAAGCTCGAAGGTGATATTCTCGACGAGAAAGTTGCAGACCTAAATGTGCAGTTTCGAACTGGCAAACTGGAGATGCAGCTGGACGGCAAACAGGGAAGAGTTACTTTAGAGCAGCATTTACTGGACTACGCAGATATCGACCGAGAGGTTGTAGCTGTTGGTGTTGGCAAGTATTGGCGAGTAATCGCCAAAGAGTCAGCAAGTTAACTAACCAGTACCTTAACAAAAAGCTAAAACAACGTTTCTGTTTTAAGATAAACAGGAATTCCATAAAAGCACATCTGGCGCTGATCTTTCCACAGACAGGGAAGAGCAGCAACGGTTCGACCTATATAGGGCGGAATGCGAATTTATTCGCAAGGTGCGATGAGAAACCCTTAAAATGGGTGTCTCATTTTCCGAGGTTAGCTAATCGGCAGTCAATAAGTGGGAATGCGCGGGGCACCACTCTAAAAACCCTTGTACATTAAAGGAATAACCCCTCCAAAAAACTCCACCTCACACATAAGTCTCTCAACTTTTGTAACAGGAAGTAAGAAGTTATGAGTTTTTTAAAAACTCCAAAAAGAATCTTCTACACATACGGCCTGTTGCACGTTCGCAAAAATAAAAACTCCAACAAAAATAAAACATTGACTGCTGATTAGGTGACCTTGCAATGCAAGGGTAGCTATCGTCCGAGGGTATACCGAGGACATAACTACCCTTGCAAAAGGATCAAAAATCCAAAACAAAAATAAAAGAGCAAGAAATGCACCAAAAAAACCAAAATACAAATAACTCCGAAAGGGGTAGTAATACTCATATTCCAGTGCTTTTAAACGAAGTCCTAACCTTACTAAATCCGCAAGAAAAAG
>JBBSJF010000076.1:0-4939 GCA_038257495.1 Saccharimonadales bacterium (SeqCode)
AAGCCCTGCTACAATCTACCTACGACAGTCTGAATCCTTTTGCATTACAACAAGAGATTCAGGGGAAACTTAAGGCTTTAGAATCTACTTTCGACAAGATTGTTAAATGAGCCAATACGGTACGCCCTACAGTTCGCCCCAATTCTTGCCCACGGTCGTGTCCACCGTTATCTTTACGGGCAGCTTATAAATGTCCTGCATAGTCTCTTTCATAATCGCCACTACTTGCTCGGCATCGGCCTCTTTGCATTCTACTAAGATCGAATCATGAATCTGGAGCAGCATATCAGCATTTTTTGGCAGCTTCTTCTCTACTTCTACCATGGCAAGCTTCATAATATCGGCTTCTGTACCCTGGATAGGCATATTGATCGCTGCCCGTTCGGCGGCCTGTCGAACAATAAAATTGCCAGCATGTATATCGGGCGTTGGCCTGCGCCGACCAAATAACGTCTCGATATAACCTTGCGAACGCGCTAACTCCTTCAGACCGTTCATATAATTCAGTATTGGTTTACGAAGCTCAAAATACTTGTCTATAAATTGCTTGGCCGCCACTATCGTCATGCCTGTTGCGGCGCTCAGGCCATGAGGACTCATACCGTACAGAATACCGAAGTTTATTACCTTTGCATCGCGTCGCATTTGCTTCGTTACTTCTTCTGGATCTCGACCATACACCTGAGCAGCCGTTGCCGTATGCACGTCAAGATCCTTATTAAACATATCTATAAGTTCCTGGTCGTTAGCGAGTGCCGCCGCTAAGCGAAGTTCGAACTGAGAGTAGTCTGCACTTACCAGTACCTTACCTTCTCCTGCCACAAATGCCGTGCGTATTCTCCTACCTAGTTCAGTTCGTACGGGAATATTCTGCAGGTTCGGGTCGGTCGAGCTAAGCCTCCCCGTTTGTGCGATAGTAAGGTTAAAGGTGGTATGAACACGAGATGTATCATCCACCTGCCGAGGCAGCGCATCTATGTATGTATTTTTGAGTTTTACGACTTCTCGGTACTGCGATACGAGCTCCACTATCGGATGTAGCGGTCGCAACCTATCTAGCTCTGCTGCGGCAGTACTATACCCAGTTTTACCTTTCTTTACTCCTGCAGTTGGAAGGGCTAAGTCTACAAATAGCACCTCTGCAAGCTGTGCAGGAGAGCTAATATTAAACTCTTTCTCGGCGTGTCCATAAATTAGTTGTTCAAGGTCTGATATTTGGTCTGTTACTTCGGTATTAAATGCCTCTAGGTATGCCGTATCTAGCTCAATACCTTTATATTCCATACGTGCCAGTACAGGTATTACGGGCCATTCGATCTGTGTGCCTACGGCTTCTACCTTAGGCATTTTTGCTAGCTCGACTAGCTGCTGTTTATGCAGCGCTCGAATGATCCCGACCATTTCTCCGGCGCGGCTCGCAAATTCTTCGTCATCATTATTTTCAAACGATGCGCATTCGTAGCCCAGTTCCGCAAACGCTAGATCGCATAGTGTCTGCTCTCTACGCAAACTGTTAATCAGGAAAGCTCCTATAAATACGTCGTGAGATATCTCGTTAATATGCACTCGTAAACCATATAAGGCTTGGATAGTAGATTTTAGGTCGTATCCTATGATGTGCAGTTTTTCTTCTACGGAAAATATAGAAAATAGCTTTTTTGTTACATCTTTTGTAGATAATTTATTTAGGTGTAATACATACGCGTTTTTACCCTGACCAATTACCAGTATTTGGAGCATCTTACCGTGCGAGCCACTACAGCGACTAGCCAGCACCACTGGTTCTAAATAATTGATCTTTACCTGCTCAAGCTGCTCTGCATTAATAATATGACGAGGTGCCACTGTTTGCACTTCTGCTTCGCTTCCATCAGAACTACTCGGCTCTATTGCAGCCAACTCCGGCATGGAACGCAACAAGCTTTTAAATTCCAATTTTTTGAGCACCCGGGCTACTTCAGCAAGGTCGCGGTCATGAACATCGAGTGCTTTTAAGTCGAGATCTACAGGAGCATCGCACCAGATTTCGGCAAGTTTTTTACTTAGGTATGCTAGGTCTTTGCCTTCACGTAATTTTTTATTTGCAGAGCCACTGATGAGTTCGATATTCTCGTATACGCCGTCTAGAGTGCCGTGTTGTTGCAATAGCTGTATAGCCGTTTTTTCGCCAATCCCCGGTACGCCAGGGATATTATCCGAGCTATCTCCTTTTAAGGATTTTAGATCTATAAATTGCTTTACACTTATACCGTATTTAGCTTCAAAGCTTTCGGGTTTAAACTCATCTATCTCGCTAAACCCTTTTTTTTAGAGCGTACACGGAGGTTAATGGTCCGACACACTGCAGCAGATCAAGGTCTGAAGTAATAAGCATGGTTTCGATGTCTTTTTCTGCCGCTTTTACCGCTAGCGTACCCATAATGTCGTCTGCCTCGTAGTCGTCTAGTTCGTAAAGTGGCCAGCCGAACGCCTCGAGCAACTCATGAAGTATCGGAATCTGAGCATAAAAATCCGGTGGTGGCGGTTTGCGGTTCGCCTTGTACTGCGGGTAGAGTTCCAGCCGACGACGGATATTAGTTTTAGATTTATCCCATGCTACACACACATAATCCGGCTGCAGTTTTTTTACCAGAGCTAGGGCCATCGCCGCAAACCCGTACACACCACCAGTAGGAGTGCCATCTTTGGTAGTTAACCCTGGCATAGCGTAATATCCACGGTAAAACACACTTTTACCATCAATAATTGCCAGTTTTTTGCGATCGTGCTTGGTAGGTGTTGCCATATACATCAGTATACCTCAGTAAATCAGTATCACTTCAACCCAATAAACCGGGGTCTACACGAGTAGAAGGATGCCGTAGTTTGCACATTGCTCTGGCTTCAATCTGGCGTATGCGTTCTCTGGTAAGATCGAATCTCTTACCTATAGTTTCCAATGTTTGGAGTTCTCCGTCGTTTTCAAAACCGAATCGCATCCTCAGAATTTCACGCTCACGAGGATCAAGCCCAGACAATAGAGCTGCTACGTCTTTACTATGTAACGACTCCTCGGTAGCAGCCTGTGGGTCTATTGCCCGCGGATCTTGGATCGTGTCGCCTAATGTCCGCTCTCCATCGGGATTAACCAACTGATCGAAAGACATTGCACTAGATGAAAATGATAGAGCATCCGCCACTTGTTCGGGTGTTAGATATAAGTATTTTGCTAAATCATCCAATGTTGGTGCTCGGCCAAGTACATTCTCAAGATGCTTTTGGGCTTTATAGATCTTACGTATCGTTTCATCCATATGTACGGGTAAGCGTACAACCCTGCCGCTGTTAGCAATCGCCCGAGTAACAGACTGCCGTATCCACCAGGTGGCATAGGTTGAAAATTTGAAGCCTTTAGTAGGGTCAAACTTTTCTACAGCATGTATAAGCCCAAGGTTACCTTCCTGGATCAAATCTGCAGGATCCATACCGCTAGAATGGTATCTTTTAGCAATAGACACTACCAAGCGCACGTTGGCTACAATAAATCTTTCAGTTGCCTGATCGCCTCGTGCTATATCAAGCCTTAATGTCCGTCTTTCATCGTTATCTAGCTCGCCACCAGTTTCAAGAGCTTGTGCTGCTCGTAAACCTGCCTGTACTACTTCACCTAGTTCAATCTCTTCCTCTTTACTTAGTAGTACGCTCGGCATACTTGTAAGGTAGATACTGACTACATCGTCAGGATCAGCTATCTTGCCTCGTGCATTCTTCGTAGCCACACCCCCTAATTCTCTCCGTGTTGCAGTAGTTTCTTCCTGCCGTACAGGCTCGAAGTCTACATCAAAAGCCCCTTCATCTACCCGCTCTCTGTTAGTATTAGCCATATACCCCTAGGATACAGAGAGAGCATACGGATAAGCAAGCAGCAGCATTATACTTTTCTCTTCTCATATACAAGTAGTAATTACCTCTGGTATACTGCTAATAATTATGGGTGGGCCAAAAGCGGATACAGCAGCGTATAGAATCTCTGTTGAAGATACCTTCGAAAAGTACAAAACCAACTTCGAAAACGGTCTAACTGAAGCCGAGTCTAAAAAGCGCTACGAACTCTATGGCCCAAACGTCTTCAAGCAGCAACTGCACGACTCTTTATTCTTAAAGTACCTGCACCAATATAAAGACTTAATGATTCTCCTCCTGCTGGGCAGCAGTGTCGTGGTCTTCTCTATCGGCGATCGCCAGACGGCCATTGCCCTGCTTGGTCTGGTACTACTGAACACATTTATTGGATTCTTCCAGGAGTTTAAGGCAGAGCGCATTATGGAAAGCCTAGAAATGCTGGTCGTGGCTACGGCAAAAGTAGTAAGAAAAGGTGCCATCGTCGAGATCCCCAGTACACAGTTGGTACCCGGAGATATCCTCTATATAGAAGAGGGCGACAACGTACCGGCCGACGCGCGGATCGTAGAAGAGTCCGAATTATCCAGTAACGACTTTGCCCTAACCGGCGAGTTTAACCCCAGCCGCAAGTTTACTCATGCCATTAGCGGTGAGGTACCCATTGGTAACCGTCACAACCTTATATTTATGGGTACAACCATCGCCGTTGGTCACGGCTACGGCATAGTCATTGGCACCGGTATGCAAACAGAGCTGGGTCGCATTGCCGGACTAAGCCAAAGTACCGCAAACGAACCCAGCCCTCTGCAAAAAGAGATTAACCACACCGCAACATTAGTTACCAAAGGCACCTTGGCGGTTGGCGTACTCATTATATTAGTAGCACTCCAAGCAGAAATGGAATTAAAACTGGCCCTACTGTTTGCCGTAGGTGTAGCCAGCTCTCTCATTCCACAAGGTTTGCCTGCCGAGATTAACGCCAGCCTTGCCCCAGCCGCCGGAAAATTAGCCAAAGCTAAAGCCTTGGTCAAAAAACTAAGCGCCGTAGAAACGCTCG
>JBBSJF010000077.1:0-4768 GCA_038257495.1 Saccharimonadales bacterium (SeqCode)
ATATCACATCCGGAAGACCCGTTCGTATTTGATATCTTTAATAGTGTCGACAAGACTACTCCTCTACGCACTATAGCCATTCCCGCGAGTCTTGCGTCAAATCCTGCTGAGCGCGGTGCAATAAAACTTATAGAGTGGTCAAATGATAATCGACACTTTTTATTGGAGCGGAATCTCGCGGATCTAAAAGAATTTTATGTTATAGATACACTTGACGTGGCTTTATCGGTTAATGTAAACAGATTAACTGGTCTGAAGTACGAAAAAGTAACCCTAAACGACAAAAGAGCCGACAAACTATTCGCCGTTACATCTGAAGGTACCGTACTGCGATCCATAGACACGAAAGCTAAGGTCGTTAGTAACCCCTTGCTTAGCGGTATTACCGCTTATAAAACCTTCGGGCAAGATACTATATTTTATTGCGCGGTTAATGTAGTCACCAAAAAAGTCGAAGCCCATATATTTTCAGGACAAGTATCTTATCTTGTCAGAGAATACCCTGAATCTAGTGAATGTATTTTAGATGTAGCAAAGTACGATAACAAATGGTACTTCATTATCGCGTCTAAAACAGATACGAAAGCATATGTATACGTTGATCCTATAATTAACGGAGAATCGCCCTCAGTAAAAGCAGTCTTACAACCAAATATAGCGATAGACGTAGATAGGCCGCAGTTCGTGACATTTTCGGCAAACACGCGATTTATATCCGTCCAGCAAGGTAAAAACTTTGGCGTGTATGACAATGAGTTAAAAAAGAAATATCAGTTTCAATTAGACGAAGAAATACCTGAGATTACGAAGGCTCGTTGGATGGATGGATACCATTTGGCTTTATCTGCTAACGGGCGTTCTTTGGTTTTAGACTTTGACGGTACGAATAAGCAAGCTTTGGCTCCTTCTATCAACGATATTGAACCACTATTTGATAGAGATTATGTGTCGCTCTTTACACTGATATCAGTTGAAGGCAAAGTGGCTATTACACGAAGCGAGCTTGTTGCGCCTGTGATAGTCAAGTAACATTCTAAGTGGACTGACCCGCTTAACCATCACTTACTTTCTTGTACTAACAAGCAATATCTATAAGCGCACTGGGGCGCTTAACCCCCATCTACTTTCTTATATCGATAAGAAAGTAGCCAAAGAACCGACAGGCCGATGAACTTCCGCCGTGCCTTTTGCCTATCTGACTCGTAGTAGCTGTGGAACTCGTCGCTTACACTCCTCAAACAGTCCTCGCTAGCTAGTAGCCAGCTAACCAAAAGCCTCGGGGACCCTCAGAGCCTGAAACAAGACCATGGACTAAAGACTTGATTATATTAAACTCACGGCTGCGAGCAGTAGCCGTGTCCAAGGTCTCATGGGTTTGGGTATCAAATCCTGCCTGAGCTAGGAGTGTCTTTAGGTACAACTAATAAGCCGAGGACTGTTTAAGGAGCTTTAGCGACGAGTTCCGCAGGCAGTTGTAGCCAAGACGGCGACTGCATCAAGCAAGGATTTTCTTACCCAAGAGGTTTCGGTATCTTTTGCCGGTACAAAAGTATGGGGCGGTTAAGCTCGCCAGTGCGCTTAGGAAATAATTATAACTTAACAAATTAAATAGGAGTGTTCCTGCAGGATCTGCCCAAGTGGCGATCTACTTGCAAAAACACTCCCTAGCCGGGGATGCGCCTCATTCTGTGATTATGTATTTTCACAGATCGTACGCTCTCGTATGCCCTTCATACGTTCTCTTGCAGTGTTACCACAAACTGTGGGTTCGACTCTGCATCCTTGTGGATGCTTTTACCTCCGAGAAAGAGGTGGGTACAATGTTCTGCTCGCTTCAGCGAATGGGCTTGGCGAGCAAAAAGAACCAATATACGACGTAGACCACCACGATAACCGTAATGGTGCCGCCCAGTTCTCCCAAGCTGCAGAAGAACTTTGTGAACCGGGCTCGTCTCATTACCCACCATCCAATCTGTCGATTCACTACCCAAGACGTTCTTGGATAAAAATATTATAACATATTAAGTGTAAATATTTACGATTCTTCTGTGAAAAATTAAAATATCCAATCTTTAAGCCGCGACCATAGTGTTTGTGTAACGTTAGGTATTTCTCCTGGGGTAGCTGCTAATTTTGCTGGGTCAACACTGCTGGCGATGTTTGCTGTAGGATCTGGTGCTATTTGCTCGCCGACTATGATGAGCCGGCGTATAGACAACCCCGGCGGGTCGCATGTTATAAGAGTAGCAGTTACGGGCTTGCTACTAGGTCCAAGCACGGATATGTCGGTTGGTTCGACGACTTTTTTCTCGAATACCTTATATACGTATTGCTTGCCATCTTTGTTTATAGTAAAGGTATCGCCTATCTCAAGACTTTTAAGAAGTAGAAACGCAAACTTAAACTTACCTCTGTTGAATATATTGCTTGCAGAATGCCCTAAAATGACCGCATTGCCCTGCTCTCCCGGGTTAGGAGAGTTGCCATAATGCACTACACCACTTTCTAACCCTTTTTGAATGTCCTCTTCCACTACAGAATCTACATACACAACCGGTGATTCTACATTAATCTTTGGAACAAATACCTTTGGCTCTGGTCCGACTGCCAGATTGTTGGGGTCAATTATAATAGGGGCCGAGCTAACGGCGGTAGCTGGACTAACAAAAGGCGTTATAAATCGTTCGTTGAAAAAGCTGAATAGTAGGATTACCACTACCAGGCTTGCCATGCCAAGCCCAAATAAAAGAGACTGTATATGATGCTTAGTGCTAATTTTGCCATTACCAGATATTTTGCGCAAGACTTCAGAACGTACTTCGCTTACAGAGCGGGGATCGAGCTTTACATGCCGTTTTTTACTATGGCGAGTCGGCGTTTTAACTTCTTTTGGAGGACTAGCCTCGGGTTTTTTGGTAGACACATGCTGCCAATAGCGCGATCGAGTTTCGTGGTCGGCATAAAATTCTTGCCAAACTTCATGCTTTTCGGTATTGGATAACTCTTGGTAGTATTCGTGCCATGCGTTCTGGATTTCAGCGAGCCCACGACCCGAAATACTAAGCTGATGCATAAACCGTTGATGCTTAGACCGCTGAGATGCAGGGATTTCATTTGCCTCTAAGAGCTCTTCCTTGGCATCGGGTTCGTTTTTGTAAACTTCGTCGACTTTTCCCCTGATAAGATCGGCTGCCGCATTGGAGCCATCTGGTTTTTGGTGTAGCGAATCTATCTGGCGCCTTATGGCGTCAGTGTCGGCAAATTTGTCGGGATCATGTTTTAGTTGCATCTATAAATACTTATGCTCGATCTAACAGATGTATTATAGTATAATTTGCGAGTCGATCATACCTTATGTTTGCACGAAGCCGCAGTGGTGGAATTGGTAGACACGCCGGACTCAAAATCCTGTGATAGCAATATCGTGTCGGTTCAAGTCCGACCTGCGGCACCATGAAAGCTTGATTCTGAACGATAACCATATAGTTTTAGTCGATTTTATTTAAACTATAAGCTTATGCATGATGCGATCGCCTACGATATTGCTTGCTCTAGCAAGACCGTTAGGATCACATCTTTCGACACTTTTTGCCTTAGCGATGAGTGTTAGGATATGCTTTTGTTGATATGGTGGCAGAGTGGCAAAATACTTTCTAATAAAATCATCGCTACCAGCATTTTTTTTGCCTCTCCCGACAGTTTTAATTTGGTCTAATACGCTTACTGCTAAACTTCCTGCCCATGATACATGTGCCAAGTAGCTGCTTGCCATGTTTGTACGTCGATGCGCAGTATCACCCAGGTCTGTCGCTGCACATAGTAATACGCAGTGGTCTCCTTGGTATGTTTCCATATCCTCGAGCGTGGCACGTGCTTTTACCTGCACACCGATACTATGGCCTGCCGCGTCTCCTCTCCCTACCGCGATATAATCGACATTCCTGCCTTTGTTGCCGCCTGATCCTCTCTCAAACTGTGGGGGCGCGGCAACGATATCAAACGGAAATCTTTTTTGTCTGGAGGCGTTTATGAGAGCTAAGGCACCGTCTGCTTCTGCTAAGTCACCTTCGACCATGCTGCGATAGACTTGTTCTACTTCGTCGTCATCGGATAAATAGCGCAGTCTATTTTCTATAGATGCTCTTCGTGCTCGTTCAACTATGCTCTCTACGCTATATAATGCTATGTTTTGCATACTTATACTCGTGAAGTTATTTCGCCTTATGGATGTCTCGTCAGAATTATCTGAACCCGGAAAAGACCATAACGAACGCATTGGCTCGTTCCGTTTGTGGAAGCCGATTACAATTCTCATGGCATTTTGGGCATCTACATCGTAATCGTAAGCTTTGATCTCCGCACGTAATGGTTGCCATTCTTCAGCAATCCATCGATAATAATCCACGAATAATTTTTTAGGATCAATTTCAAGGCGTTTGCCACTTAGCATGTCATGAAGTAACATTCCGTGTTGACGAGCATACATTTCCCCCACGGCAACTTCAGGCGGTGTGTCGTCTGGTAAAGACGAGGGAATCCATGCTTCATCATAGCTATATAACTCTGCAAACGAGGGACTCTTCATCTACATATAAAAACATAAATAATGTAAATAAACAAGTATATTATTCGTAACTGCTCACACCCTCCATGCTAAAATGGACCTAACCACTAAAAACAAACGCTATGCCAAAACTAACGAATGTCCAGATTGCTCAAAAACTTCAAGAAGGCCGTAACTACAAACGGCTGTACTTTGAGCTTAAAG
>JBBSJF010000078.1:0-4542 GCA_038257495.1 Saccharimonadales bacterium (SeqCode)
ATAATTAACTTATCGTGGGGAATGTGAGTATACGAGTCTCAAATGAGAGCCATGATATCTCTGTGAGGGTACTACATCTGAACCTTTGCTAGTGGGTGTAATGCTTGACCTCAAGTATACGTTTGCGAGATGAGGAGGTAGGTGTCCATCGATTTGTTGAAGTCCATGTGGCCCTTCTGGTCTGTATAACAATGACTGTTCTTGGCCATTCCTATTACGTACGGCACGCCCTCCGATGGCCAGAATACTGCCGGGTGGCACTGTTATTAGATAAGATTTGGCATCTTTAAGCTCAGCTGGATCGTCAGGAATCTTTAACAAGTCAGGCCATATACGCACGCCTGCATCATCATCTCCACTGGAATGAAATGTCGTTATTAGCGTAAGAGTAGAATCAGTATCAAGTAGTGGTGGTAGTTGCGTCGACGGTTCTCCCAGAGTTTGTAGCTCGTCTCTTAACGTAGATGGCGTTCTGGCTATACTTCTTAGTACTGCTTTGACGGCATTTCGTACTCTTTGACAGCGGGCATCTTCATGTAGTATCCCATTGTTAAAAAACCTGCCTCGATTATAAGTAATAGCGTGCCGAATATGGGCGACTACTTCAGGATGAATAAAATCTGCTACTAAATAATGATCTATATATGGCAGACCCTCAACAGCTACTAGAGCTTCCCATGCATTTGAGCTTATTACGTCTGTATGAGATTACGGGCCACGATAATAATATACAATAAAATTTAGAATATATGACATATATTCCGAGAGCTATTTCATGGATTCTAATTGGTTCGCAATACGCTCCATGCAACGGTCTTTACCGAGTACTGCCATGGTGTCGGCTAGGCCTGGGCTGCTAGGACTCTGCGTGGTTGCAATCCGTATAAGGCTAAATAATACGCCCGGCTTCTCTCCTGTTTGTTCCAAAAGTTGGTTTAGCCGAAGTGTCAGGTCTGCTACGGTAAAATCGCTTTGTTCTAAACTTTCCTTCGATTGCTTGAGTAACATATGTAAGTGATGAATATCGTATTTTTTGAGTTGTTTATTATTTTGTATGAGACTTAGGTCTACGGGCAAATCTGTAAAAAAGAACATGGTCAGCTCTGGGAGTTCTGCAAAGAACTTGAGTCTTTCTTTGACTAATTCTAGTACTTGTATTTTATATTTGGGATCAGTGTCTTGTGCCTCATCTGGCCAAAAACCTTCAGTGCATTTCATAAGTTTGTCGACGGGCGTTTCTCTTATGTGGTAGCCGCTCATCCATAATAATCTTTGTTCGTCGAACTGAGCACCACTCTTTTGTATGCGATTTAAGCTAAAATCTTTGATAAGTTCGCTCACACTAAAAATTTCTTTTTCGGTACCGTCGTTCCATCCGAGTGTGGCCATAAAATTGATAAGTGCTTCTGGAAGGTAGCCTTCTCTGACGTAATCAAGTACATCCTTAGCCCCATCGCGTTTGCTAAGTTTCTTATTGCCACCCAACCCCAATATATGTGGCATTGTTGCTATCACAGGTCTTTTTATATCTAGAGCGTCGTAAAGATTTAAATAGTTTGGAATACTAGCTAGAAATTCCTGCCCTCGAATCACATGCGAAATTTCCATCTCCGCATCATCAATGATATGTGCAAAATTATAAGTCGGATATCCGTCAGATTTTATAAGTATAAAGTCGTCGATCGTTTCCGTACCAATCGAAAGCTTCCCCATAACAGCATCTTCGAAAGTTTCGTCCATTTCGTATATTTTTGGGTATGACTTGAAACGTAAGGGTTGGCTTCCATCCCACAGTGGGGGTTCTTTGTGTATATGATTACGATACAGGAAGGGTCTTTTTGCCTTTTGATCTTCTTCGCGAAACGCCCGTACTTCTTCTGGAGTATAGGGATCGGCATATGCCCTGCCCTTATCGATTAATTTTTGAGCCCACTTCTTATATATGTCAAGTCTTTCGCTCTGCGTGTATGGACCATATTTGCCGCCAATATCTGGACCTTCGTCGTAATCAAGCCCAAGAGCGTGGAGACTTTTTATTATATGGTCAGTGGATCCAGCGACTTCTCTTTTTTGGTCTGTATCCTCAATACGCAAAATAAACTGACCGTTGTTTTGGCGTGCTAGTAACCATGCAAATAAGGCGGTGCGGATACCTCCAACATGTAAGTAGCCTGTAGGGCTGGGGCAGAACCGTGTCCTTATTGTTTGAGTCATAGAACTATTGTACAGAAGTAAACTACTTCTTGCGTGTGAATTTACGCCCAATAACCATAGCAGCCATCACCATCGTGCCTAATGCTCCTAAAATGGCTATTGATTCGGGAGCTAAAGGTCCTTCAACCGACCTTTGTCCTGGTGGAGTTGTTGTTACGCTAGCTATAGGGGTGCCGGGAGCATGTACAAGCTCCGGAAGTCTGGTTTCTGTAGGTAAATTTAACTTGAGCATTTTTTTATTCTAACACATGAAACGCATTTTTACAAGCTACTAGCTATGGCAAGAATTTGATTCGTAGAAATACGATCATTGCCCTCTATGCGGTACCATACACCACCGTCTACCCATGTAGCATTACCGTTGCCATATGTAAAAATTGTCCTTCCTTTGTCTTGTATGGTTTGGTAGGGGTCACTTTTTATGGCAAGAAAGTTTGACTTTAAGGCATCACTATTCCAATTAGATGCCCTCTGCTCGATTTTGTAGCCTCTCTCGTCACTATTGGATTGAAAGCTGATTACCAGCCGCCCTGCGCTATAAGTAATCGGTCCAGATAGTTTGTAGCCTGCAATGGTTTTGGTGGGTAGATTGCCCTCTACACCAGCATTTCTGGCGGCAATCTGGTAGGACATTTGTGGTACGTTTTGATATGCAAAGAACCCAGCCAGTAACACGACGGCTAAGCTTGCTGATGCTACAGATACAACTTTCGGTGCTACTTGTAATCTGTCGGCTACCTTGCGTTGAAAGCCTTCTTTTTTATAGTGGTGCTGAGGAGTTGAAGCGCTCGCCATGGCATGAGCAAACATACGTTCACTTTTTCGGACATGCGTGGGCTCGTCATGTTCTTTTCTAGGTTCTTCTGCTGGGGCAGCAACCACGGCCAGGGGGGCATGCTTTTTTACATGTGTAGAGACATTAGAGAATTTACTTATCACGTGGCTTTGAGGCGTGGCATCTGAACGCAAAACTCTAGATGTACTGTATGAATGGATAGACTCTATATGTTTTCTGGGCGTATCTTTTATTATTGAGGAACTTGGTGCGGCTACGGGCAACGCCACGACGGGCTTTTTAACGATATCACGTCTTAGCGTAGCCGAACGCTGTAGTTTGTGATGTAAATGGCTGCTCGGCAATGGTTTAGCTCTTTTATGATGACTAGCAGGCAGCATGTCGATGCTTGTACCTGTTTTGATATGAACATTTTTAGCTACCGGTGTAGATACGTTTGGCACTTCTGCTTCCGCTATAAGCACACCGGTAGTAGCATCGTATTTTTTGCCATTAATAGTAATAATATTTTTTTGCACCTGCTGCTGTCCCCGTGTTTTTTTAAGCGTTACCTGTTTGTATATATAGTAGTATTTTTATCGGATCTTTACAAGTATCTTTTTTCATCTATAGTTATAGATGTAGAATAAAAATACAGAAATACAAAAAATCATTACCGCTTGGATATTATATGGATTTTATAGACCCGATTAAAACTCGCGCACATACTACTCGCTTATTGGTAGGATACGTGCTCATCGGCATTGCAATTTTTTTGGCAACCCTTATTTTAGTCTTCGTATCTTATGGATACTCATACGATACGAAAAGTGGCGAAGTTGTCCAAAAAGGGCTGGTTTTTGTAGAGGCTAGGCCTGAATCCATGGACGTGTATTTAAATGGTGGGCTGCTCCGAGAAAGAACGACAGCCCGTCTACTCCTACCAACAGGTAAATATAGTTTGGAACTAAAGAAAACTGGTTATCGTCCCTGGAAGAACGATTTTAACTTAGAAGGTGCAAATGTGCTTCGCTACGATTATCCGCTTCTATTCCCCAATGATTTGCGGACAAAAGAAGTTAAAAGGTACGATGCTCAGCCTAGTGTGTTTAGCGAAAGTCCTGACCGCAAGCAGCTAGTAATATCACATCCGGAAGACCCGTTCGTATTTGATATCTTTAATAGTGTCGACAAGACTACTCCTCTACGCACTATAGCCATTCCCGCGAGTCTTGCGTCAAATCCTGCTGAGCGCGGTACAATAAAACTTATAGAGTGGTCAAATGATAATCGTCACTTTTTAATGGAGCGGAATTTCGCGGATCTAAAAGAATTTTATGTTATAGATACACTTGACGTGGCTTTATCAGTTAATGTAAACACATTAACCGGCCTGAAGTATGAAAAAGTAACCCTAAATGACAAAAGAGCCGACAAACTGTTCGCAGTTACATCTGAAGGTTCCGTACTACGATCCATAGACACGAAAGCTAAAGTCGTTAGTAACCCCCTACTTAGCGGGATTACCGCTTATAAAACCTTCGGGCAAGATA
>JBBSJF010000079.1:0-4438 GCA_038257495.1 Saccharimonadales bacterium (SeqCode)
GGAAAATTAGCCAAAGCTAAAGCCTTGGTCAAAAAACTAAGCGCCGTAGAAACGCTCGGTGCCACCAGTATTATATGTACGGACAAAACCGGTACCCTAACCAAAAACCAGATGACAGTCGAACAAATTCTTATCGGCAAAGAGACCTACACGATTAGCGGCACAGGTTATGAGAACAATGGCAAAGTACTCAAAGAAGGCACTCCCGTTAAAAGCTCGGTACTAAACGACCTAAAACTTTTCTTTTTATGCGGTGCTTTTGCCAGCAACGCCCGCATTGATCCGCCAGATAGCGAGCACAGCTCATGGTACTGCGTCGGCGACCCCACAGAAGGCGCTCTGATTACCCTAGCCAACAAAGCCGGTATCGACACCCCTAGTTTAGACAAATCATTTGTAGAGCTTAAGGAATTTGCCTTTGACTCGTCCAGAAAACTCATGAGTTCCGTACGGGCATGGGGTAAAGATACCCAATATGTGTTCGTAAAAGGCGCCCCCGAACAAGTATTAGAACGCTGCAACGACCTATGGGACCACGGACATAGCCGCCAGCTTACTGCCCGAGACCGCCAATCCATAAGTAGCTATAACGACCAGCAGGCCGATAACGCTATGCGTAACTTAGGTTTTGCATACGCCGTACTGCCAAAAAATACAGATCTAAGCAAGCTACACCACGAAGATGTAGAAAAAAACCTCACTTGGCTCGGTATGGTCAGTATGGTAGATCCGCTCCGCGATGAAGTGAAGAGCGCTATGCAAACTGCCCATAAAGCACATATAAAAGTGAGTATTATTACCGGAGACTTCGCGCCAACAGCCATGGCAATAGCCCGCAAAGCCCACCTAGCCGATACCGGTCAGGAGATTACCGTTATTGCAGGTGTCGACTTGCCAAACTTGTCTGACGAAGCCGTAGGTTCGCTGACCGAAAAAGGCGGCGTCATATTTAGCCGGGTAAGTCCCGAAGACAAGCTGCGGATCGTCAAAATCGTCAAAGAGCGCGGACATATTATTGCCGTTACGGGCGACGGCATAAACGACGCGCCGGCACTAAAAAGTGCGGACATCGGCGTTGCCATGGGCAAAACGGGCACCGATGTAGCCAAGCAATCTTCCGATATAGTCCTCCTAGACGACAGCTTTCATACTCTTATAGGCGCCGTGCAGCAGGGTCGTATTATTTTTCAGAACATAAAAAAAGGCGCCCTCGCCTGCTTTACCACCAACGCCGCCGAGTTGGTGGTAAACCTTGCCAGTTTGCTCGCATTGAGTATTTATAATGTCCCTCTCGCATTGTCGGTAATGCAAATCTTAGCTATCGACCTTATTGCCGAACTATTCCCTATCGCTGCCCTTGGTTGGGACAAAGCAGACGGCGAGCTGATGTTTGACGAACCAAGAAACCCCAAAGACCATATCCTGAACCGCCGTTCGGTTGTAGATCTTTTATGGTGCGGCATCATCATCGGTGGTTTAGCGTTTATCAATTACCTCCTGTTCTTTAGTCGGGCAGGCGTAGAGGCCAGAGGGCTAGAGAGCGGCATAGCCGTACATGCTAGCGCCACGTCACTTACCTACCTGACTATTGTGATATGCCAATTATTTAACATTCTACAGCGTCGTAGTCGCCATGGACTGTTTACCAAATATCAGTTCCACAACAAACAACTCTGGGGTGCTATGACCCTTAGCCTTACCTGCGTACTACTCATTATTTATTCGCCTATTAATACCTACTTCTCTGCCGGTCCGCTCGGTATAGTCGATTGGCTCGCCGCCCTCACCGCTGCATTCATATTTATCGCTATCCGCGAAACCCAGCGTGTAGTGAATATTCATTATAAGAATAAGAGCATATAAGCGGTTAGCTGCTTAACCCTAGTATCTTTTGTGCTATCAAAACTATATAAGCTGACTGGTCAGCTTAACCCCCACATACTTTTGTACCGGCAAAAGTATGCTAAACCTCTTGGGTTAGAAAATCCTGCGTGAGATAGTCGCCGTCTTAGCTACAACAACCTCAGGAACTCGCTCACTAATCGTTCACTCAAACACCTTCGGCTTATTAGTTGTAACTAAGACACTCCTAGCTCAGGCAAGATTTGATACCCAAACCCGGGAAGCCTTGGACACGGCTACTGCTCGCAGCCGTGGGTTATTCATATCAGGACGAAGCTACTTATAAAAAGTCTTTAGACCATGGTCTCTCGCCAGGCTCTGAGGGTCCCCGAGGCTTTTGGTTAGATGGCTCCTAGCTAGCGAGGACTGTCTGAGGAGCTTATGCGACGAGTTCCGCAGCTACTACGAGGCAGATAGGCAAAAGGCACGGCGGAGGTTCATCTGCCTGTCGGTTTTTGCGTCTCTTTTTGCTGATACAAAAAGAGACTGACGGTTAAGCGGGTCAGTCCGCTTATATAGGTTCTTGCTTATGCAAGAAAAGATACGTTTAGTGTTTGTTTAAGTAATCTAGCGCTGCCGTTACTCTTGCATTGCCGCTAAATACCTGTCCGTCCGGGCTTGTCATACTACTAATACCTCTTGTATGGGCGTCTACCTTCCAGCCACTAGCTTTCGCTTTCTCGGCTAGCTCCATTATTTTTGGCGTTGCGTTCCGCGTTCCTAGTATATTATTCATCTGCGCCCATGGAGCTTGCCCGGTGTAGCCCGTAGTGTCTATGCTCACCCTTGGCGCAAGTGACGCTTTGGGTACGGTTGATGCAGAAGCTGTATCTGGTTTTGGATTATCTAGTAGTTCAGAAGTCTTCGAGCTACCGCTACCGGCTGCACCAAAGAAATGATCAGTAATACCAGCACCGGCTGCACCTGCTAGTGCTGCAGTGAGTATCGAGGCTCCCATTCTTTTACGATTTCGCGTAACCGCTTTTTCTGTGCGCTTTTCTACGATGTTGCCTATAATTCCAGCGCCAAGCACAGCATGGTCTGTAGCGGCACGCCCATTAATCTCATCTTTTGTTGCCGTATACTGGGCTGTGGCTTCTTGTTCGGCCCGCCTTGCACCGGTAGCCTTCTTTTCTACATGGCTGGCGGCAAGTTTGCTGGCCAGTTTTTTGGCAACAACACCACCAAGCACACCACCAACAAGTGGTCCTGCCAGCATGCCTAGGGCTATACCAGGGGCAAGCCCAATGGCAAACATTGCACCACCACGCTTAGCGTTGCCTTTAAGTCCAGCTTTGCTAAAGAATTTTTCGCTACTATTCTTAGCCCACCAGTCATAAAACTTATTTAGTTGCCTCCCAACAATAGTTTTTGGAGTTTTTTCAACTATAAAAGTGCTGCCATCAGCATCTGTCTGAATTTCATAACGACCAGTCTTGATTCTTTCATCCTGCATTTGGCGTCGGGTAAGCTTGTTTGCCTCTAATATCAAACCACATGTAGCAAGAACACGTATTTCATCGGGAGTAGCACCAGCTAATTCAAGCATTCGGGCAGCTACCATTCCAGCTTCATTTACTGCTTTTTGATGATCATTTTTTGCTTTGAATTCTTCATCTAGGCTATATTTTCGGCTTCCAATAGTAACCCTACGACGACCTGCGGTGATTTCGGCATATCGGTTGCGGGCTTCTTCTATATATTGTTCATATTTTTTCAAGTTTTCTGGTGAAAATTCTGGAGGAAGTGGGGGTATATCTGGGCCATGGACAGGACCTAAGTCTGCAGGATCTGGAGGTAATTCGGGCCCATGAATAGGACCAAGGGTTGGGTCGTCGGCACCCGGCACGGGGGGAGTAGTGGCAGTGGCAAGGTTTTCTAAACGGGCTACTAAGAGGTTGTCTATCAGTATTTCGTAGTCTTCTGCTGCATACGCTCTACCCGAACTGTTAGGTATTTCGTTCCCTTCTGCATCTTTTTGGTTTAGTCTCCACTCATTACGGCTCATCCGTTCTAATGAATAAAAATCTAGCATATCCTGCAGATCGTCTTGTATATGAGGAAAATTCTCGGCTATCTTGGCATGCTCGACTTTAGTGATGCTATAAACGGTATTCTTGGCACGTTCTATAATATCGTTTCCAGCTTCTGTACCTATTAACGTACCGCCCCTTTTACTTAATATGCTCATAGCCCTGTGCTCTTCGCTACGGAGTCCAGCGCTATCTCGTAAACGATCTTTATTAATCTGTTCAGGACTCGCAAAAGCTAACTCAGCTTTTATAGCCTCGCGTTCTCTATCGAGGTTGTCTAATGCTTCTGCAGATGGAGTTTTTGATGTTTCCATAATACTCATATATTAGCACACTTATACCTTTATGTCAATTGCCTTAAGCGTAACTGCTCACACCCTCCATGCTAAAATGGACCTAACCACTAAAAACAAACGCTATGCCAAAACTAACGAATGTCCAGATTGCTCAAAAACTTCAAGAAGGCCGTAACTACAAACGGCTGTACTTTGAGCTTAAAGGCA
>JBBSJF010000080.1:0-4243 GCA_038257495.1 Saccharimonadales bacterium (SeqCode)
AGCGGATACATCTCTTGCCCTTGCCCGTCTTCTATGGCTTTATCTAAGAATTGCAACACATCGTATGCGTGGTGCAGGCGTGTAAAATCACTTACAATATTTCGCCAACTGGCACGGTTGCGAGCCGAGCGCACCGTATACAGATCCGACTTACTCGACATCAGCGTGAGGTCATTTTCGGACAAAAGTTCTAAGCCCGCGGCGAGCCTAGAGGTCATTTTACGTACGCCCTTAGCCAAGCACCCTACTTTGCCCAAGTCGGGAGTTAGGATGCGGATAATACGGTCTGCCTCACCGTAATTGATCCTGCCAAGAGCAATAGCCTGCGTAGAAACATACTTCATACTGTTGCTCCGCTGTGCAGCTGAACTTTGTGTACAAAATCATGGATCGAAGTAGCTGGTTTATATAAATGATCTACAATACCAAACTCTTTACGTACCAGAGCAGAAATTCGAGAAATGGGCGTAAATGTATGGAGCAGCACTGGTATATGCTGCCATTCCGGATAAGAACGCAGTTCGTGTAAAAAGCCGATGCCGTTATGACCTCGCAAGTGTACCTCTAAAATAATAAGTTCAGGAGCCTTCTGGTCGCAGGACTCTATAGCAGACTGACCGCCCTGCACGTGGCGCACACTGTATCCTAGCCGATTAAGAGCCTTTTGATACAGCCCACCAAGTACTGCATCTGGCTCGATCAGCAATATGTTCATGTCAGTCCAAGTGTCAATTGACCACTCCATGGTATGGTTACGCCTATGCCGGGCAGCCTGGCATGTCGCGAAGAGCCAATTGGCAAGTGCAAGGATTGCCCGATTGCATCTGCGATAAGCACGTGCGTAGAACCAGAGTGCGCAGATGTAATCGCCTGAGTAGCGCCACCTGCCATATGCTGCACCTGAGCAAGCACTTGGGCAGGACGGAGGTTTGGTGTATAAATACCGGCTTTTATACCTTTTAGCGTACTATGTGCTCCTAACGTAAGCTCTGTCTGACCCATATAGACCATGAGCGATGCGAGGTGCTCAAAAAGCGCAGACGTCCATTGCCTATGAGCCAATATCGGTTGGTGGCTTTTTGGCACGTCTACTTTTAGCTGTACACCGTAGCGCTTTGTCAGGGCAAACGTATTATGAGCGGCGTTTTCGAGTATGGAACCGATAGCTAATGGCTCAAGTTCTAATGCCGCTTGCCGCGTAAACAACTCGCCTGTGGCTACGAACTGCTCACAAAGATCCATAGCATATATAAGGGCTTCTTCAGCTTGCTTGGTAGCACTCATATCCCCTTCAAAACGAGCATATTGTAAACTGTGCAGGGCTTGCAACATGGGTAATCTGGCCTCGTTAGCCAACACACGCGCCGACCAAACCGCTCCTTCCACATTTGTATTAGTTTGCTCTACCCCTGTCAACATATTGCAAATATTATACCACAATCTGTTACATATGAAGTTACTCTGCGCGCTGCCTCAGTTATATTTTCTAGCTCTTCGGGGCGCTTTATGGGGAGAACAGGCTCTCGCCCATGGCGCTAGCTGACCCTTGCGATCCAAAAAATACAACTAAGGCAAAAACCTTACTCTATGGAACAAAAGTTAGACTTGGCAAAATATTCGTATCAAAATCTTTAACAAATTGATCAGCTTCGGTCCATACCTTTAGGGTTTTATCACGAAGCGGGATAAGTATCATGACTCCCCGATGCTTATTGTCTAGTTGCCCTTCTACGCGCGAGCCTAAAACATCCGGAATCTGCTGCGCCCTATATGGCAATACCTTTGTTTTTCCCTGTTTTATATCCGCGTCAAATTTTTTGAGTTCTGAGTCGTACGAAGATGCCACAACCTGTATACGCAATGCAAATGAGTTCGTATCGTTTTGGGTGGGTATATAGTTGGGATGTAGGTACCCGTCTACTGGAGTATTACTAGTCGCTTTTCCATCGTCGCTTACTTGGGCACTCCATGTTTTAGGATACGAAAATTTTACCGTACCAAACGAAGAAGGTCCTTGATACGACTTAAGTGGTTTCTTTTCTTCTTCCAAAAATTCGTTATCCTTTTTAGTCTCAGCTTCTGTCACCGCTATTTCTACTGCTTTTTCTACAACTCTATCTGTCTGAAATTTGTATGTATTTCTTTCGCTAAATGCCCAGTAGCCAAACCCAGCAGAACCAAGGGTGAGAAGTATAAAGACAACCAATGGAATGATAAGAAAGTTAAATTCCTTCTTTGGTTTTTGCATGGGAGCTGGATTATAACCCATGGGCGTGCCTGGCTGGTTATACATAGGTTGCGGCATTTGGGGCGGAACCGGAGGACCTTGATAAGGTTGCTGAGGCTGTTGTGGTTGCATAGTTATGCTTATGCTATCACTTTGTGACACCTTTGATCAAGGTTAATACTTATACAGGAATACTCCGGCTTTCTCTTTTACGATATTTTTGCCATCTATTTTAAACGCAAAGCTTGCAAGCCTTATGGGAGATAGTTTTTCGGTCTCGAGTTTGCGGTCTAGCTTGTCCATAAATCTTGTATGCAGAAATACAAATACGCCATCACATTTTAACAGTGGTCGGTTCCAGAAGTTACCCCAAACGACCCTACTTTTAGACCTATAAGCACGTGTTCTGGCCCACGCAATAAGAGCCAGTATAGGGTTTAACTCATACCCAATAACTATGTAACCTCGTTTTAACGCCTCTATCATTACCCTTCCATCGCCGCACCCTAGCTCGAGAAGTGTCTGGCCTTTCTTAAGCTCAAGCAAATCGAATGCCGCGTCTATCTGGGGCTTTAGTGTAGGCACATAGGGAGCACCAAAGAGGATTACCATACTAAAGCACAAAACGATAATCGATAAGATTATAAACAGTATCATGCAATACGAGATATCTTTTCGATCTCGACCTTGGTATCTTCCAAACGTTTTTGGAGTTTTTCTATGACCAAGCTACCCTTTTTATAAAGTTTAAGCGCATCGTCAATATCGATGCTAGGATTTTGCATTTGCTCTAGTATTTCATCCAGATTATCTTGCAATTCTCTATATGTATTAGCCATATATTTATTTTACCTTAAGGTCGCTTATTCCGTCAGTGAGTTCTATGCTTATTGTTTCTAAATTGGACAGTGCATTTACAGTTCGTACGACCTTCCCTCTATTATCTCGTACGAGTGCATAGCCTCTTTTTAGAATAGAACGAGGGTTTAGTAGTTCGATCATTTTAGCCTGGTTATACACGTGGCTTTTTTGTGACTCGTATACTGCAACTGTACTCTGTGAAATACTCGCATGAGCAACATCTAAACGGTTACCTTCTAACGTAAGTAAAGATTTTATTAAACTCGTTAATTCTTTTTTAGTACTTTTAAGCGTACGACTAACCTCCTTACGGTCTGGTACTAACAACTCGGCTGCGTTGCTCGGCGTGCTTGCCCGCAAGTCTGCAGTTAGTTCTGCAAGGCTCGTATCCACTTCGTGCCCTATCGCTACAACGGTAGGTATACGACTGCTCGCAACAGCTCGCACGACCTGCTCTGTATTAAACACGGCTAGGTCGTCGGCACTACCCCCGCCACGTGTTATAACGATCACTTCGGGTAGTGGATCCAGCTGGTTAGCCCGCTCAATGGCACTTACAATATCCGCTACGGCTGCGTCGCCCTGTACTTGCGAGTCAATGAGCTGAATGGTTATGCCACCAAAACGGGCACTTAGTATTTTTATAAAATCTTTATACGCTGCCGACTCTCCAGAGGTAATTAATGCAATATGCTCGGGCGCATGCGGAACAATTCTTTTACGCGATATATCGAACAAGCCTTCTGCCTGGAGTTTCGCAGCCAGTAAGTCCGCTGCCTTTTTAATCGACCCTTCGCCGACCGGCATCATGGTCATAATGTTTAAGCTAAAGCCGTATAATTGATGCAAACGCGGCACGGCAATAATGCGCATAAGCATACCGTCTTCTAACGGACCAGGTAGCTGAAATACCGTCCCAAAACACTTGACGCTACATTCGGCGTCTTTAAGGTCTAGGTACACCCACTTGCCCCGACTAACCCGCATATTGCTTATCTCTCCCTCGATAGTGACTGAAGGAAATGCATACTCTAGTGTTTGGTTAAACACCGCCACAAACTGCGAAACTGTAAATACCGGAAGCTCCATTAACTATATTATAGTCCAAAATTTATTTTTTATTACCTAAGTACTAAGCGCACTGGCACGCTTACT
>JBBSJF010000081.1:0-4228 GCA_038257495.1 Saccharimonadales bacterium (SeqCode)
ATACCTGATCGTCTGCACAGAGCTTTTGCAAAAAGCCTCGGCTTATTTCTGGATACTTCTCCATAAGAGCGATATCTAGACGTGTTTTTAGCTTGTGCTCGATATTCGCCATTGGTACTAATCCTACCTAAGCCCAACAGCAGTTTGAACTTTTAATAAAGTATCGTTTGCTTGTTCACACATTGCTAATTCGCTAGTTTCTAATTTACTCATCATGAGTTCTATGTCAACGCCTCTAAGTTTCGCCTGAAAATCAATAAGAAAACTCTGCACGCTACCAGCTACGGCCGTCTTGAGCGGGCCATACTGCTCTTTACCTCTATATCTATCGATGACACTGTCTAGGTCTTCTCCTTGCATGTAGGCCAACATCTGCAGCAGATTACTAATGCCGGGGCGGGTATTAAAATCATAATCTATCGAGCCAAAACTATCTGTCGCTGCAGACATAATTTTACCCGCAGCTACATCCGGACTGTCACTTAAAAATATAATGCCCTTGCCCGATTCGTCGCTCTTGCTCATCTTACGTTCTGGATGCTGCAAGTCCCGTATGCGTACACCCCCTTGACTACGTCTAGCAAATTCTACTTGTTTAGCAACTGTAACTGGGGGTTGGAATAAACCTTCTGGAAATTGTGCTTTAAACTTCTCGTTCATGCGTAGTGCAATGTCACGGGTAATTTCAATATGTTGGTTCTGATCTTCGCCAAGAGGCACATATTTGGCACCATACAATAAAATATCGGCTGCCATAAGGACAGGATAGTTAAATAGTCCTACGGAGATACGATCCTCTCCTAATTTAGCCGCTTTATCTTTGAATTCTGTCATGCGTTTTATTTCGCCAAACCCTGCAAAACAGTCTAATATCCACGCAAGCTCTGCATGTGCTGAGATATAACTCTGTCGGTACAAAAATGTATCAGAATTATGAAGGTCTAACCCTGCGGCTACAAAAAGTCGCAGGTTATTCATAATCTGCTCTTGCAACAAAGAATGATTCACGGGAGTCGTAAAGCTATGCAAGTCTGGCATAAATAGATTTACCTGATATTTGCCCGCATACTGCTTTTGCAAGTCAACGATTGGCTTCAAACCACCCAGATAATTACCGATATGCAAATCGTTATTGCCACGCAGTCCCGTCAATATTACTGGTTTTTCCATATTTATACTATTATACATGTTCATGCTGCCTTTCTATCTCTAATTAGTAGAGGTATTGATGCTTGATTTGTAGGTTTTCCTTCAGTGTCATAGGTTACTCCTTCGTTTAGTAAATAGGTATTACTGCTGGCATGCACTACAACCAGTGGCTGGCACGAAGTATCGCCAATCAGTCTACCTAATGCTAGGTACTCACTCATGGTAGTAATTTCCCGCTCAACATGTTCTCCCGTTACTCCTTGTGCAGCATTGCTATACTCTCTTATATAATCAGAATCCTTAATACTTTCTCTAACAACATTGAGCACCTTATGGTAGAATTTTCTATCTAAAGCATATCTCAATAACAATATCTTTTTATAGTCATTTCTTAACGACAGAAATTTACTACATGAGTTTAGCTTTTTGTCATCTTCAAATTCTCTTAAAAAACTTGATGATCTAAAACAAACGTTGCGAGTTGAATATTCTTCAGTATATACGCTCGCTATTTTTGATACTGAATCGTCGCAGAAACGTTGGTATATGTCACTGTCTCCTTTAGCATATTTATCTACCAGGTGCTCATTGTGTGCCTCGATGTCAGCCAACATTGTTACTACCTGAATATCAGCGCCATCACCAACCAACAAATCTAATAACGGATTCAGTCCGTTAAGATGCTGATTTGTCATCGTAGGCACACCTCCGCTTAAAACCTGGAATGCATCGCCTTCAGACACAGAATCATACGCCGGGCAGCTTAATACATAAGCTAGTATAGGCATGCTGTTCTTTACAGCTCTGGCTAATCTTGCTCTATGTCTTTCAGACATTGCATAACCCTCTAAGTCCAACTCATAATACTTGCTAGGTATATTATTTCTTTTTTTATTCACCTTATAGTCCTCCTTACATTAAAAAAACTCCTTTGCAGGAGTTGTATCTTTAGCCTACTATTGAAAACTAAATACTAGTAATAAACTCCCATTCAAAATATGAGTCTTGCCAAGCATTCTGCTGTTTATAATCAGTTATTATGTATGTATTCATAATGGGTTCTTAAGAACTTTAAAGCGTCCTTCCGTAAGTTCTTTAGAACCTCGGGTTACAGTGGCTATGCCTACACCTAAATCGCAGGCAATTTTATGTTGGGGCTCTTTATTTATAAGTTTTTTTATTATTTCAATCCGCCTAGCAAGCTCGTCTCTTTCTTTAGGGGTTGTTGCCCCTATTAAGACATCTTCTAATAGATCTCTGTCCCGAATGGAAAAGATAAGGTCGATGAAAGCATTGAAATTAGTCACATGTATATACTAGCATACTAGTACGCTATATGTCAAGTCTTGCGTAGTTTAGCTACAAAAAAGGCTTCGGCTAAACTTGACGGCAAAAGTCTTATACACTTGGATAAATCGCTCGAGTACTGCTTGCTGCCCCAACCTGCCAAAATTGGTCCACGCTTTATGGGGATATCGATCTGCATAAGCTGCATATCTTCCGTCTTACGAAGTAAATAGTCTATAACTGCTTCGTTTTCTTCGGGTGCAATCGTACAGGTACTATATACGAGCGTGCCATCGGGCTTTAGTAGTTTCCAGGCTTCCATAATCAGTTTTTTCTGTAGCTGTGACAAACGCTTAATCTGTGCAGGAGACCAGTAGGTAAAATCTTTTGTACTATCTAGACGAATCAATCCCTCGCCGCTACAAGGAGCATCTAATAAAATTTTATCGAACTGCTTGGTGAGTTTCTTAGATAAATACCGTGCGTCGTACAGAGTATCTTCTGCGACTACATGTAACCTGCTAAAGTTAGCACGCATCTTAAACAGTCTTGATTTAGAATTATCATTTGCAGTCAGTATAGCGCCATTGTCTGTAATTGCTGCAATATGGCTACTTTTCATCCCGGGTGCAGCGCACATGTCTAGAATCTCATCATTTGGGCGAGGATCTAGAGCGATAACCGGCACCCAGCTTGCGGCATTTTGTATAATAATGCTTCCATTTTGTGCCAGTTCGCTGTCTTTTGCTGCACAAATATCGTCTACGGTATAGCCATTCTGACACCAAGGGACAGCTTTTTCCTGCCAATTTAAACCTACAATGCACGATGGAGTAGCCGAATGTAACAGAGTGTTTAATCTGACGCTTTGCTTGCGTGGTTGTGCTAATAGTCGTTCCGTGGAAGCTTCATCAATCCCCAAGACGAGGCTACTGCGTTTAATAAAAAGTGCTCTTTTTTCTTTTGTTGTCATATTATTAAAGCTACCATAATTAGCCCGTATATGCTTATATGCAGCACTGTTCTACCAACTCCGTATCGTACACATATTAGATAGCTCGATACGCATAATACCAAGACTAATACTAAAAATGTCACAAGGTTATATCTCATTAATAAAATCAAAGATAACCCACAGGCTGCGAGAATATATTCGTCGTTCTTATGAATAAGACACCTATATATTAAAAACATCCGTGAGTATTTTAAATCACGGATGTTTCTACGCATATATATACTTTTTTAACGCTTGGTAAATTGGCGTTGTTTACGTGCACCCTTTAGACCAAACTTCTTGCGTTCGCGTTCGCGTGGATCTCGACCGAGCAGATCGGCGCGCTTGAGCGTGCTTTTGAGGTCTTCGCTCATGATGGTTAGGGCTTTTGCGATACCAAGACGAATTGCGTCTACCTGACCGCTGTGACCACCACCGCTAACAACAACGCTCACATCGAACTTGCCCGTTTGTTCTACTACTGTAAAAGGTTTTTCTAGCTCCACTAGTAGCTGCTTGCTTCCTGCGAGATATTCCTCGGCACTGTGACCGTTGATAACAATTGCGCCCTTACCACTCATAAGACGTACGCGTGCAGTAGCACTCTTGCGTCGTCCTAATGCGTAAAAATAATTTTGTACTGCCATATTACTTAACTTCCTTCTTTAATGAAATTGCAATCGGAGCCTGAGCTGCGTGTTTGTGATCGGCATCTACGTATATTTTTAGTCGCTTCAGGCGTTCGTCACGTAGCTTATTAACGGGCAACATGCCACGTATGGCGTGTAGTACAACGGC
>JBBSJF010000082.1:0-4156 GCA_038257495.1 Saccharimonadales bacterium (SeqCode)
TAGCCTTGAAGTAGGCACGTTTCTTATCTCGTATTATTTCTCTCATTGTTACTCGTTTCATACACAACAGAGTACGAACAGAGTGACCGAATTACTATCTAACCGGAGCGGGATGGGTGTCTTTTATTTTTATCTGATGCGGAATAGTTTGTATCTTAGGAATAAGATGATATAGTACAAAATGACTTGAGCAAACCCGCTTTTGTCAGGTTTCAGTAGAAAGCGAGTCTGCAGCCATGGTAGCTACAGAGAAGCGCACACTTCGAGAAACAGTTGGTGATTTCATGGTCATCGCATCGATTGCAATCGGCTTTCCTTTGTTAATGGTCTTCTTGGGCAAATGGGAAAGTATGTCCAACGACGCCAAGTATGTCGGTGGCGCTATATTGCTGGTCTCGGTGCTGGGTGCGTTGGGGGTGGGCTTCACCTTGTCTTATGGGAAGCGAGGATTTTGGAGCTTTCTTGCGTGGTGCACAGGTCTCGTCGTGCTTATGGCAATGTTCTACGGGGTGCTACAGCTAACGCGTTTTTAGTAAAGTGCTCCCGTTGGACTGTGTGTCATCGTATGCTAGACGGGTTCTCGGTCGAGGAGTGTTTTTGCAGTAGATCCCACTTGGGGCAGATCCTGCAGGGACACTCCTATTTAATTTGTATAAATAATACTTTTCTAAGCGCACTGGAGCGCTTAACCCCCAGCTACTTTCTTGTATGTACAAGTAAGTAGCCAAAGAAAACACAGGCGATGAACCTCCGCCGGGTCTTTCTGGCTTCCCTCTCTTGGTCTGCTGCGGGACCCCCTAAAGTCGGTCCTAAAGGACTAGTCCTCGCTGAGCCAAGAGCAGCAACCCAGAAAGCCTCGGGTAGGCTCAGAGTCTGAACCAAGACCAAGGACTAAAGACTTATGGATATTAAACCCACGTCTGCGAGTAGTAGCCGTGTCCTAGGTCTCTTGGGTTTGGGTATCAAATCCTGCCTGAGCTAGGAGTGGCTTCGCTACAACTAATAGCCGAAGGTGTCTGAGGAGTAGCATACTTTTGCCGGTACAAAAGTATGTGGGGGTTAAGCTGACCAGTCAGCTTATGAAATCTACTCGCCTTGACTGAGCCGATACCCCACCACAGCACCAATTACTCCACCCACAGTTCCTAAAATAATACCCCATAAGCCTGTATATCCTTACTAATAAGTGAACCAAGCAGGCTGTCTGCGCCTGACCCTACGGTTATACCAAGGTAGATCATTGCTTTAGAATTCATGTCGTTATCTTACCATTGCCCAGTGGTCAGAGCCTAAAGGGCGTATTCGACCTTGTATCTCTAGCATGGTGAGCGTTTGCAAATAATCCGAAGGCTCTAGATTGCATTTTTGCTGGAGTAGTGCTCCATCGGATACCCCCTGTTTTATAAGTTTTAATAGAGTAAGTTCTTGTTCGGACTGAGCTATAAGCTCTGTTTGGGTATTTATTAATTCTAAGCCAAGGGCATCGATGATATCTTGTGTGCTCGTCACGGGCGTAGCTCCTACTTTGAGAAGGTTATTGGTTCCTCCGCTCAAGCTAGAGGTAATATTACCAGGTACCACGAGCACTTGCCTGCCTAAGTCTAGTGCGAAACGGGCTGTATGTAGGCTACCGCTAGCCAAAGCGGCTTCAGGAATAAGAACGGCATCTGAAAGAGCTGCAATAATTCTGTTGCGCGCAATAAAATTATGCTTCATTACCGACGTACCATCTTCATATTCAGTTACGAGGGCCCCGCCCTTCTCGACTATACTGTTGGTCAGTTGCTTATGGCTTGCGGGATATATCTGTTCTAATGGACTAGGTAACACAGCTATCGTCGGGAGATTATTCGCAAGTGCCGACCTATGGGCAATACTATCGGCGCCAAGCGCTAAACCACTGACAACAGTTATGTTGTATGCAGTAAGTTCGGATATAAACCTCTCGATACATCCCCTACCGTAGGTGCTGCATTTACGACTACCGACTATGGCTAGACGAGGTCTGTCGCAAAATTCTTGCCAAGCTACACCTTTCCAAAATAGTTGCTTAGGCGGATCAAATAGGTGTCCTAAAGGACTAGGATATGCTTTGTTGTGTCTAGTTAGCTTTATAATAACCATAAACTTATTTAGCTCTATTAACAATTATGTTAAAAAGTATTGACATAAAGTAACATTTTTGCTAAAATAGCAAATGTTATCCCAATTTAACTTGGGATTTATGTACCTTATACCCCCAATGTTAGATTGTACTGCGAACGGTTTACTATGTTGTTACCCTCCACATAGTATAACGCGTTTGAAAATGTTTTAAACACGTTCCAGTACAAACTAATCCCTTTAAACTCCCGGTTCAAAAGTGAGCCTAAATGGTTCTGGCATTTGCCGGAGGCACATCGCCTATTTTTATAGCGTCTGATGCTTCGCTCGGGTGGGTTTGAAGGGTGGGTATTTTACCCGTGAGGAGGAGAACTTCTAACGAAGTTACTCGTCCTCAGAATTGACCTCCAGCGGTGCCCACCCCCTCTGGAGGTCTATTTTGTTATAAAGTATATTTATGAGCATTGAAACGACTATAACTGAAAAAATAGATGAGACTATAGCGGTTGGCGCTGCTCTTTTGCCAGCATTTTTTAGCGTTGAAGATATAGTCGCATTGCAGCGGTTAATAACTGATATCGATCTTCAGGCTACACGGGTGCCGCGGTTTGGTACGCTTATAGAAACAGCTTTTGAGCACCTTAATTATGAACAACAGTATTTATTAGCGGTTCAGAGAGGAGGAGAGGCTCGAGCTCTTCGCCCTACAACATGGTTAAGCTATGCGGACTTAGTTACGAGAACTGGGGATATACAAGAAGCGCATACGGATAGTGAAGGTCGAATAGGCATATCAATGCTTGTACCCGTACTGGGTCCGAGAGCAAAATTTTATTATTCTAGCAAACCATTTATGTTGCCATTTGACCAGTTTGAAGTAGGCTCCTTAGAATATGGGGTCGGCGACGTACTGCTTCTTAGGCAACAGATCAAAGTAGCAAGTAGTGCGGGACCACTACTTCTGGAGCAGATATATCATGCTGGTCAAGCAGATGGAGATAGAAAAATTCGTACCTTTGATATCCATGTACACTATGCAAATGCCGAAATAGCTGCATCAACTAGTAATGATAACAATAGCTACCCAGATTAAATTATAAAGCTTCTGGTTTCTGAACTAATGCTGTCGGCATGTAACAATTCGCTCAGCCAGCTTGCGGATTCTCGGAGTAATAATGGGAAAGATTTATGTTCTTCTTTTGAGAAGCTGGAGAGTACGTAGTCGCTGCTATCGATTTGCTCGGGTGTTTTAGGACCTATGCCTATGCGCAGTCGACCATAGTTTTCACCGATATGCTGGGTAACCGATTTTATACCATTATGTCCTGCACTGCCTCCTCCGTGGCGCGAGCGTATCTGGCCGTAGTTTATGTCTAGTTCGTCATGCACCACTACTACGTCCTTTAGCTGAATTTTATAGAATTGTATGACAGCTTGCAGTGCTTCGCCACTTAAGTTCATAAGAGTTGTGGGCTTAACTACTATGACCCTGATGGCTCCCACTCTGCTCGAGGATATCAGGCATTTAAGGTCTTTTTTTTCTATCCAATTATCTACTTCAATTTGCGTAGCAAAAGACTCTACAACCAAAAACCCAACATTGTGTCGGGTGTTTACATACTTCTTACCAATATTACCTAGTCCCACAATAAGCTTCGTTTTTTCCTGACCTATAGAATATGCCATTGGTAGGTCGCTCTGTGTTTGCGGCTTTCGCTGAAATAATGCCATGCTACAAGTATAGCTTATTGATATTATATGATAATAAGTATATAATAGTATTACCTAGGATAGTCCTGGTAGATTTCCGAGTCGTGGAAGGAAGTGGTGAAGATTCTGTATCTTTACAGACGCATAAGTACCTGGATGATCAGGCGACATGGGCCGTACGCTTGGGGGATGCTCCTGCTCATGGTCGTGGTTCTGGTGTTCATCTATGGGGCAACAATTTGGTCGATTCTGTCGGGTGATACAACACTTGGAGACGCGCTACCGAGCATGGTTTTAGCACCGCTAGTTTTCATGGTGCTGTGGTGGGGATATCTTCGTACCA
>JBBSJF010000083.1:0-3871 GCA_038257495.1 Saccharimonadales bacterium (SeqCode)
AGATTATATTTTTGGCGATTGGTCTAGCGATACTACCGGCTACCTAGTGTTGGATGAGTGCTATAGATTTAAAAATAGAAACAGTCTACGGAGCAACTATCTACAGGATCTAAGTTACTTATTTAAAAACGTTTGGTTACTATCAGGTATGCCAATCTCTAAGTACATAGATGATATTTATAAGCAACTAGAGATCCTATACCCCCAGATCTTTACCAGTTATTGGCGGTTTGTGGGTCGGTATTGTTTTATCCGTAAAACCGATTGGGGCGATCAGATTGTGGCTGACAAACCGGGGGCGCTGGAGCAACTAAAAAGCGACTTAGCCGATATTCTAATCGAATCAGATTACCCGGAACATATACCGGGGTGGGAGCCTCATATAGTATCGTGTGTGCTACCAGATGCCCAGGCGGATATTTACAGAGAGCTACGTAAGTAAAAGAAAGTAGAGGCCCAGACGTTAGGGGCGGATAAACCGTTAACCCTTAAAACAATCCTTAGCCTAACCGGGCGATTGGTTCAGGTAGCATCTAACCCGGCCCTAGTGGGTGGCATAGACGCTAGCGCTAAAGAGGATATGTTATTAGACATTATTCTAGATAACCCAATGCCCGCTATTGTATGGGTAGAGTTTACAGAAACGGCCCAGAGGCTACAGGCGAGGCTAGGGCGGCTACCCGGTATGGAGGGGCGGGTAGAGATACTAAATGGAGATGTAAAGCCCAATTTGCGTGCATCTATCGTTGATCGTTTTCAGGGTGGGCAAACTGATATTTTGATCTGTAATCCAGGGGTAGGTAAATATGGGTACAGCCTAACCAGGGCGCGATCAATGTACTATCTAGAGCGTAATTATGATCGGGAAAAATTTTATCAATCATTGTATCGAGCCCGGAGGATTACCAGTAAACACCCCGTACAGATCTACTATATGTTAGCGGCCCTACCCGGCAAAGCAAAACCTATCAAAACCGTTGATCATGTAATCCATAGGCTATTAAAAGATAGTGCAGAAAATGCCCAGCGGCTAACGGTGGGCAAACTGATCGGGGATCTGTAAACCTACCTAAAATGATAGTATACAAAACCGGCTAGGGGTGATAGAATCGGGCTACCGGTAGTTTTCAGGGGTGAATGGCTACCGGTGGTATATTGTACAGTTGCTATCTAACTATCTATTTATTTATTCTAGCGGCCAATCAAAGGGGGTGTATATGTAACCATACTTAATAACGCTACTGATCGTGGCGCGCTTGATTCGTATACTCATTACAGATTTAGATAGACGCTAAAGAGGCTACCCGTTAAAAATGGCTACGGGTAGCCTCTTTATTTTGTCAGCTAATTGTAATAATTGGGGTGTTTTAGGGGGTTTACAAACTGTAAGTAGTATGTTATATTATACTCATCGGAGCAATTTAAGTCATCTAGTATAGGAGCATAACCCAATGTACACTACATCTGTTTTAAATGAGGGCAGCGCTAATCGGATCGTGACGCCAAGTAATACCCGGATCGATTTAGGGGCGTGGGTACTGGCTTGGATGGGTAGCAATATCGTTAGCGTACAAGTTAACAAGTACTGCGGCGTTACCGGTAACGTTAGCCGGGTTTACCGGGTTATCAACTGGAATATGCAAGGATCGGATCCGGTGGCTACAAAGGTTTTGCTAACAGAGGAGCAAGCAAAACGCCAATTAGTTAGCCAGCGGTGGGCGGATGGTGATTTTGTACTCGATAGTGATCAGAGCTATTGTGATGGATTTTGGATCGGCCAATACTAAACTAAACCCCCCGGATATCCGGGGGTTTTTTAATACCCATTTTTAATATACCCTACCCAAATTACTAGTATACAAACGGGTTAACCCATGATAAAATTTAGAGGCGCTAGACAATCTAGCGTATCTAATCGAAAGACCCCGGCTAGGGCTATTAGCTATTTCACCTAGCCGGGGAAAGACTCATACTAATGCATAATGATTTAGTATCGCATAGCAGAACATCAGCGTTTAGACGTTGCAAAATGAAATATTGGTTAATCTACGGAGGCGATGAAAAACCAGAGGAGGATCAGAAACAGCCAGGCCCCAGAAAGGGTAAGGCGGGGCATAAGGCGCTGGAGACGTTCTATAGTGGCTCTACCATAGCAGAGGCGATCAAAGCGGGTACAGAGTCTTACGGGGCGGTTACTAGCGAAGATATGCAAGCGGTTAAAGCGCTACGGATTGTTCTACAGAATTATTTTAGTCAAACCGTTAGCGATGGGTGGGAGATCAAAGCGGTAGAGCGGGAATACTCGATAGGGCGCTATAAAGGAATCATAGACGTTATAGCAAAACACGGTAAACGGGTGTTTATGGTAGATCATAAATTCCAACAGAGTACCCAAACTAATCATCTACATTTTGATCCACAGGTTAGTTTTTATTTGATGTTAGCCCAGAAACTAGCCTTACCGGTTAGCGGGCTCCTATACAATATCATACCTACGGGGCTAAGTGCGAAGGGCAAACCGAACAACCCCGTTAGAACGTTTCTACAGCGTAGCAAACGATTTTTAGCAGAGTATGAAACGGATCTAGTTATACAAATCTCAGAAATGGATAATTTTCATAGCAATCCCAGGCCCTACCGTAATTTTACTAAGGATTGTGTATGGGATTGTCAATTTTATCAGGAATGTTTAGAGGCTATGGAGGGTATAGAATGGCAAAATCGGCCCCAGATATCGAAACCGATCCGTTTGGTATCGTAGATGAGAGTTACATTATCGAGGGTGGCGCTAAAGTTTTAATCTATGGCGACCCCGGAAGCGGTAAAACTACGTTAGCCTGTACGTTTCCCGATCCGTTAGTGGCAGATTATGAGCGGGGGCTAATGAGTGTACGTAAAATGGGTGGGGTTTTGCGATTACCTAAAAGCCCTAAACTAACCCTTTCTACGGTTTTACGTCATCAAGCAGCATTGGCGACAATCAAAACAGAGTTAAAGCAGAAAACCCCCCGGTTTAAGACGGTAGTGGTAGACAGTCTAAACAGTCTACAGGGGGTTTATAAGAAAAATGTGATTACTGAATTCCCTAATGCAGATCGTAACTTTGGTACAAACCTGACACAACCCGATTACTTAAAATTGATGGATGATTTTTTGGGCCAGATAGAGGAGTATTTAAACCTACCATGTAACGTTGTTTTTATCGCTACCACAAAATCCAGAGAATGGGAGGATGACAAGAAACAGCCAAAATTTGTAGGAAAAGAAACAGCAATTGAGATCATGCGAGTAGTAGATCTGGTAGGGTACTGTTTCACCCGTACAGAGGGTAGCAAAACCGGCTACTACGTAAACTTTAAAGATTCAGAAAAACACGCGGGGAAAGATCGTTTTTCTATCGCTGCGGATGGCGATATCATCAGCCACTACAATAACATTTTCGGATTGTAATTTAACCCAATGTATAGGGCATAGCCCAGAGGAAAATTAGAAATGACTAACCAAAAACGTACAGTTAACCGGCCCAGCAACAGCGGAGCCCAGCGCGGCCCCCAGAGCGGTAAGATCGATCTGTCTAAAGAAACGCTATCATTGGAGCGGGGCGCAGGCGGTACATCGGATATGTTACCCAATGGCGTGTACCGGTTTGTAGTAGATTCCGTTACCGGCAAAGATGGTAAGAAAGGTCGATACTACAATCTCAGATTGGTAGAGCGGGGTAAATACGGTAATACCGTATGGTGGAAACTGTTTACCAGTGAAGGGGCGCGGCGTTTCAAAGATCAATTTTTGAACGCGCTAGAGGAGCCCGATAAGGGGGTTATTAGCGTAGCATCATTACGGGGGCGATCCGTATGGGCTAAAGTCAAGG
>JBBSJF010000084.1:0-3870 GCA_038257495.1 Saccharimonadales bacterium (SeqCode)
ACGCTAGCCCTAAAGCTATTTCGAGGAGAACCAGCTATCTCCAGGTTCGATTGGCATTTCACCGCTAACCACAGGTCATCCGAGAGTGTTGCAATACTCGACGGTTCGGTCCTCCACGCAGTTTTACCTGCGCTTCAACCTGCCCATGGTTAGGTCACCTGGTTTCGGGTCTAATCGCCAGCACTTGACGGCCTATTCAGCCTCGCTTTCACTATGCCTCCGACAGATGTCTTAGGCTTGCACTGACAATTAACTCGTTGGATCGTTCTACAAAAAGCACGCCGTCACCCCGAAGGGCTCCGACTCCTTGTACGCACACAATTTCAGGTTCTATTTCACTCCCCTTCCGGGGTTCTTTTAACCTTTCCCTCACGGTACTTGTTCACTATCGATCGTAATATATATTTAGCCTTGGGACGTGGTCGTCCCAGCTTCAGTCAGGGTTTCTCGTGTCCCGACCTACTCTACACAGAAAATATAAGGTCAGCGAAACTTGGCATACCGGGCTTTCACCGTCTTTGGCGGAACTTTCCAATTCCTTCTGCTCGCCTCGCTAATTTTTTACCTTATACAGAGTCGTGGTAGCCTCTGTCTCCAATATAGAAACCTGATAAATCAGGGCTCAATACTGGTTGTTTTCTATGTCGCAACCCCTTTTAGATATTCGTCTACCAACTTATTTGCTCGGTAATAAATTACCAAACAAAAACCTAAAAGGTTTGGGCTGTACCGGGTTCGCTCGCCACTACTACCGGCATCGTTGTTTACTTTATTTTCCTCAGGGTACTAAGATGTTTCAGTTCCCCCACTTACCGCTACCTAGCCTATATATTCAGCTAAGAGTGATTGGACATGACTCCAACCGGGTTTCCCCATTCGGAAATCTTCGGTTCAAAGCTTGGTTAGCAGCTCCCCGAAGCTTATCGCAGCTCCCTACGTCCTTCATCGGTATATTACGTCAAGGCATCCCTTGTGTGCGCTTATGTAACTTTTTACGTACTTGATCTATCCGAAGATAGATCAGATTGTGCAATTGACTAGTTATTGGTAAAACCAATTCTATGCCGTTTGTCTTTACTCATTTCTACATTCATAAATTGTTAAGCTACTAACTCAAGACATCTCATTTAAAAAGAAGATCCTGTCTTGCTGCGAGAGCTTGAGTTTACGTTCTTGGCTTGGCGGTTTATACGTCAAACAATGACCTAAACTCAAGCAGCCCTACAAGAATACACGCATAAACAGAGGTAGTCAACACTATTATGGTGTAATACTTGCTACGATTTAACACCTTAAATGTGACTTATATTACAACCCATTAGTACGAAAGTCTGGTAACTATGTTGAAGTAAGGGTTGGTATAGCCTGTTGACCAAAGAAAAAACCCTCTTTTACAAGAAGGTTTTTACTTTGGTGGAGCGACGGGGACAGCAGACTGCGTCCTTTATCCATGGCGGCGTGCTCGATGCCAGCATCTGCGCGCGCGACCACTCCACCGAACCCCGCACTTGGTGCACTGGGGTTCTCGATGCATAACCAAATAAAATACCGGTCACCTTGGACCGGCACTTTATTTGGTGGAGCGACGGGGACTCGAACCCCGGACCCCCTGCTTGCAAAGCAGGTGCTCTAGCCAACTGAGCTATCGCCCCATAATTTACTCTTAGCCTACAGGGTGGCTATTGGTGGGCGACAAGAGACTTGAACTCCTGACCTCGTCATTATCAGTGACGCGCTCTAACCAGCTGAGCTAGTCGCCCGTATTAACTATCCAGTTACTCTAATGTACTTCCTGCTAGGGCGATATTGCCGCCTACCGGTGAGAGCGCATTCTACCAACTTTGCAACGAGCCGCGGCAGTTAAGCGAATCGCCCCTATTTAGACCACGCTATTGTACCCGAAACTTCTCTGTTATACAACACCCGTGAGTACACGGACCCAAGCGAGGGCAAAAGGCGCCAGAGCACACTATACTTATTTGGCTATATATGATATAAAATATAGCCATGTCTCTCGAAATTAACACCGCCACACCGTCAGATGCCGAAGCACTGGCAAGTATCCTTCAGGAAGCCAATAAATTCAAACACACCCAAGGCGACCAGATATGGGGTCGTTATGACTTTACCGTGCCCGAAGCATCTGAACTGATCAAGGAAGGCCATACTTACATCGCGACTGTTAATGGCGACCCTGCCGGATGCGTCAGATTACTCTGGTGCGATGAGCGTATATGGGGAGAAGACCTGGGTAATGATAATGAGGCCGGTTACGTTCACCGCCTCGCTACCAAGGATTCGTTCAGAGGCCAGGGCATCGGTGCGCAAATAATAAGCTGGGCAGCAGAGCAGGTACAGACTGCAGGCAAAGAATACCTACGCCTTGACTGCAGCACAAGCAATGAAGGCTTATGCTCCTACTATCGCAAACTAGGATTTACTGTCGTAGATAAATTACTCCTGCCAAACTACGATCCCACTCTCTTCCAAAAGCCCGTTTTATAGCAGCTTTTATTAGCAATTCCAGAGCTAAAAACTCCGATAGCTCCCACTTTTATTTCAAGAATTTTTTAAACCCCAGCGCCTGATCTATAAAAAATAATGAACTGAGTCCTATGATCCACCACAATGGTGTAGCTACAAACATATAAGACACGCATAAGACAAAAGGTATAGTAGTAACTCCTGCAACTATGATAATCACCTTTTTTTGGCCTTTTGGCGTCTAGGCTAGCGTCGTCTGCCATGTTTGGATTTGCCGGTATTTACAATATGGTCTACGGGTGACTATCTGATCGTAGGAACCATATTTATGCTCTTTGGCTTTTTCATGATTGTTCCACGACTTCTAGAGAACAGCAGATAGCGCTCAGACAAGCTGGCTACTTTTAATGTTTAAAACGGGAAATGCGCTTCTTTGCGGGTGCCCTGCAGCAGCAAGCCTGCTATTTGGGTTTTTTCTAACATATCAGGGTCCGGTTCTTCAACTTCGACTGACCGCCTATAAGCTACATAAATATCCCAATCACTTCTTTCGGGATCCACCGTGCGTGCCCGATAAACAGTGGCTATTAAGCTCCTGACATTACCTTCGTCACATGTACCGAGAGCCTGCACTACGTCTCTGGGCATAGACTGCATCAGATGGCGCCTTGTTTTCTCGGCAGGGCTTATTTCCGCTTCCGGCTGCGCGGCGTGCCGGCCATTATCCTGCAGGTCATTGAGTAGGTCATTTATGTATGATGCATAGTCCGATCTGAAATAATCATGAGCAGTGTCTTCAGTCTTCACGTTTTTTCTAAATAATCTGCTAAATATGCCTTGCTGGGTCTGGGCAAATGGAACCTTAAACCCTTCGCCCGTTTCACGATATGCCTTTTCTCTCTCTTTGCGTTCGCGTTCCAGGCGCTCAAATCGTTCGGTGTGTTCACGCTCTATGCGGGCGTAGCGTTCATTACGTTCGCGTTCTAGGCGCTCATAGTTGCGCTGACGCTGACGGACTCTTTCTTCTTGCTCACGCGCTTGGCGCTTAAGTCTTTCATTGCGCTCATGTTCCATTCGCGCCATTCGCTGCTGGCGCTCTCGCTCCATCTGAGCATACCGTTGCTCACGCTCTATACGTGCTTTTTCATAAGGATCCTTCATTGTCTATATTATAGCATATTTTTTACTTCGTTACTAGTTTGCTAACCAGTAAAAAGAGCCCCTAGGGGCTCTTTTTCTAAAAATCTATGTAGTGCAATCAACGTCATTCGTACTTGGTGAAACTGCTTTCCTCATAGAGACAACTGATCAGTTTCCACTTCAGTTGTTCGAGGATCGACCATAGGTCAAGAAGTCATAAAGAGCTTCTCGCCTTGGTAAAACTCC
>JBBSJF010000085.1:0-3858 GCA_038257495.1 Saccharimonadales bacterium (SeqCode)
ATGGTGATACGAGAGGTTTTGTAAGAACATTGCGCCTAGTTCTAGCTAATGGAGAGGTTATAGACACGGGGAGGATAAGCAAGCGAGAACTAGGTAAAAAACTAGGGCTACAGACATTTGAGGGTGAGATATATCGTCAGCTTGATACGTTGATAGACGAGAATCAGGATCTAATAAAAGACCTAACATATAGCGTTAGTAAGGTGTCGTGTGGATATGCTATCGAAAACGTAAAAACCAAACAAGGATTTGACCTCACACCCCTTATCGTGGGAGCACAAGGCACGCTTGGGCTTGTAAGCGAAGTTACGCTCGAAACTGTGCCCTATAATCCCCAATCGACACTGCTGGTTATGTACGTGCAAGACGAGGCAATGCTAGAGCAAATCATGGTAGATATATCTAACCAAAAGGATAAACCGGCTTCTGTGGAACTGGTAAATAACAAACTGCTTCAGTTTGTAGCTCAGCAGCACCCTAGCCTACTTAAAAGTGTATTGCCCGACCCGCTGCCGGCATACGTAGTGCTTGTAGAATTCGATGATAATAATAACCGAACCCAAAAAAGACTTACCAAAAAACTTGGAAAATTACTAGACAAATATCAGGTTACATACCACGTAGAGACCACCGAAGAATCCCAAGAAAGTTTTCGTAAAATCCGCTCAGCAGCCAGTACATACATTACATATAGCGAAAATAATAAAAAGGCTTTGCCGGTTATAGAAGACGGTATCGTGCCAGCCAACCGGTTTTCGGACTACATTAAAGGGCTACATGCATTATGCGATAAGTACGGCTTGCGCTCTATAATATGGGGTCATGGTGGAGATGCACACCTGCATGTTATGCCTCTTTTCGATCTTAGCCAGTTAGGTGATAGACAAAAGATCTTTAAGCTTATGGATGAATATTATAGCTTGCTAATATCACTTGGAGGATGTCCAAGTGCGGGACACAACGATGGTCGCCTAAGGGGACCATATATCAAAGATTTTTACGGAGAAAGCATATATAGCTTATTCGAGAAGATTAAATTAATATTTGATCCCTACGGTACCATGAACCCGGGCGTAAAAATTGGCGTAAAAACCGAAGACATCAAACCATTACTTCGCCAAGAGTACGACCTCAAGCACTGGTACATGCACTTGCCAACATTATAAAATAAAAAGAGGGTGGTATATGAGCAGTAAACAACTTATACAAGATGCAGTACGAGGAGAAATTCTCGACGACGATCTAACTCGTAAAAAATATAGTACCGATGCGAGTATATTTGAAGTCACTCCAGATGTAATAGTCAAACCCAAAGATCTGGAAGATCTAAAGTCGGTGGTACGACGTGTAGCGCAACTTAAAAGCGAGGGTCAGAATATATCTATCACTCCACGTGCAGCCGGCACCTGTATGTCGGGTGGATCACTCACCGAAAGTATCGTCCTTGATATGACAGCTCATTTTGGTGGTATCCACGAACTAGATCAGACTCATAAGCGAATCTCAGTAGGCATAGGTGCATATTACCGTGACATAGAGCATAAAACTCTCGCCCACGGATTACTTTTTCCACCGTATACAAGCTCTAAAGACCTCTGTGCCATAGGTGGCATGATAGGCAACAACGCCTCAGGCGAGAAAAGTTTGCGCTATGGGGCTACCACGAACTGGGTGCGATCCGTACATGTGGTTCTTGGTGATGGCAACGAATATGAATTTGGTCCTCTTACCGTAAACCAGCTAGAACACAAGAAGTCACTACAAACTCACGAAGGTTATATATACAGAGAAGTCACAAAGCTTCTCGATGACAATAATCAGCTACTTGAGCACGCAAGACCACAAGTTCGCAAAAACGCCGCAGGCTATGCATTATGGAGACTATGGAACAAACAGCGTACCGAGTTTAATATGGCAAAACTTTTCGTAGGTTCTCAGGGAACACTTGGTGTAGCTACGGGTGCCGTGCTTAACCTAATAGAAGCTCCTAAATCAACTCGCATGATAGTGGTCGTCATAGATTCTTTATCGCATCTGGCAGAAGCTCTAAAAATAATACTCGCCAAACGACCAGAAGGACTAGAAGTTTACGACAAGCACACATACGAGCTGGCTAAGCTGTACTATCCGGAAGATGCAGCACGTACCAGCATGAGTGAGGGCAACGAAATGGTTCTATTCGCACAGTTTGCCGAGCACACAGAGGACCAGACCGACCACAACGCAAAAATATGCCTAAATGTACTCTCACAAAAAGGCTTTACGGTTAAATACATAGATAGCGAAGAAGAAGCGGGTAGCTATTGGAAGATACGCAGAGCTAGTTACGGCATGTTAAAAGATCATGCCCATGGCGCACGTGCTGTTCCCTTCATCGAAGATACCATCGTAGACACAGAGCATTATGGAGAGTTTGTGGCTAGCCTAGAGGCCATATTATCGGATTATGATATGACCTACACCTATGCGGGGCACATTGGAGACGGTAGCATCCGGCTTATCCCTTTGGTAGACATGCAGGCAGAAGGTGCCGCAGAGAAAATTTTTGATTTAGGCAGGAGGGTGTATGACCTCACCTTTGCCTTTGGTGGATCCATGAGCGTAGACCATAACGACGGCTTGATCCGCTCGCCTTTCTTAGAAACTATGTATGGCAGCGACATTATGCGGCTTTTTGAGAAGATCAAACAGATCTTTGATCCATTGAATATCTTTAATCCAGGCAAAAAAGTAGGGAGCAACTTACACTATTCTATAGCTCATGTAAGTAAAACAAATAACCCGGTAGTTACATGAACATAATTGAAGCGATTGATCCGTATAACTTCATCGGAGCGATAGGCGCTCTATTAATTGTCTTTGGTGTCTACCGAACAAGTATAGGTAAATGGTCTCGGCATTCTTTGTGGTATGAGCTAGATACGTTAGTTGGTGCCTCATGTATTATTGTTTATCAGATCAACAAAAAAGCGTATATAACGATGATTGTAAATGTGGTATGGGTCATTGTAGCCTTAAAAGGAGTTACATCTATCGCTGAGCGTAGTGCAAAGAAACGTTTAAGGCATAAGCAATGATCGAAGTAGTAGGTGCCGTTGGGTGTCTGTTCTTTCTGTTCGCATTTTATAGAACCAGTATAGGCAAGTGGACGGGTCGGTCACTCTGGTACGAGCTCGATAATGTTATTGGAGCTACGCTCTTAGCTTACTATTCTGTCCATAAACAGGCTTATATTAACATTTTTCTTAATGTCATATGGCTCTTGGTGGCAGCACGTGGTTTAAGCTCAATAATTGACAGAATAAACCGGCAGAAGCGTCTTAAATCTAAGAAAAATTCTAAAAAACTTAAATCTTTAAAACTAAAAACCGGTACTTGAACGATATTTTTTGATTTGGTGCGCGAGTGAGGATATCATCGCTAACGGCAACTTCGGCAAAGCAGAAGCGATAGCGGTCAAGCATAGAAAACCTACATAGCCAGTGGCTATGTAGGACCTACGGTTCAAGTCATCATTAATAGTTACCATATAAAAAGACCAGCTTTATAACCGATCTTTTTATATGGTGCGCGAGAGAGGACTTGAACCTCCACACCTTGCGGCACAGCCACCTCAAGGCTGCGTGTCTACCAATTCCACCACCCGCGCCTATAATATAAAAATTCTAATTGGTGGGTGATGAGGGACTCGAACCCCCGACCCTCTCGGTGTAAACGAGATGCTCTAGCCAACTGAGCTAATCACCCATGCGAAGTTAATTATAGTTTAATGTATTGGGTCAGGTAAACCACCGCTCACCTATGGCGAGCCCGAAATTTGCGTCTTTGAAAACAAGTTTTCAAGAGAAGATTTCCTTG
>JBBSJF010000086.1:0-3788 GCA_038257495.1 Saccharimonadales bacterium (SeqCode)
ATATACAGAAGGAGCTTTTAAATCAGCTGCTACAAGCAAAGGTCTTAATGCCAATACATCAAGTTACGTTTGGTGGCTAGATGTCGAGACGATGAATACATGGCAGTCGGGCAGTAGCGAAGCACTTGCGCGGAATACAGCAGCACTTGAAGGTTTTGCAAAATACTATCAATCCAAAGGTTCATCCGTTGGATTGTACTCGACTGCTTATCAGTGGGGTGTGATTACTGGCAATAACGTTAGTTCTACAAGTAATCTCAATGGGTTAGCCAATTGGCGACCAAGCGGTGCAAGTCTTGCTAATGCTATAGACAACTGCTCGGTGCCCCCGCTTACGCCTGATGGTTTTATTTACCTAACTCAGTACGTCCAACAAAACATCGACAAAAATCACTCCTGTAACTAGCTTCACATAAGCGAACTGCAGAGTATAAGCATTTAAAGCTAGCTTAGAATATAAGTACAAAATCTAAAATAGATATTTGTTATAGTATTGTCATGCAATATGATAAAGAAAATATGCCATTGCTCATTGTAATAAGCGGAGCACCTGGGTCTGGGAAATCTACCTTAGCCAAGGAATTAACCGAGATGGTTCAGTTTATGTACATAGACACTGACTCTGTCTTACAAAATTTCTGGTTAAGCAATGTAAAAAATGAAGGATATGACCGCGCAAAAGTGGGTATACCGATGTTATATCAACTTATTGAACAAATTTTGATGGATTACAGAGTGAGCATAGTAATAGATATGGCGCCTACTGATGATGAGACTATAAAGAGACTTTCTAGAATATCGAAGATAGTACACATTCACTGTACAGCAAAGAATGTAAACGAAAGGTTTTATAATCGCGAAATTGGTCCTAGTGGAGAGGCGCCAGACTGGCTTGACGAGCACATGAAAGAACTTGAGAAAAATTACCCAGCATCGGCTGAGCCCCCAAGCCTTGGATGTCCTTTTATAGAAGTTGATACAAACAACGGATACAGCCCAAGTATCAGAGAAATTATTACAAACATAGATATCGACAATGGTTATAAGCTATGGAATAAATTTGCGTAGTGATAGACATAGAATCTTGGTAAAATGAGTGTATGCCTAGATTAAAGACAAAAAATCCTAATATTGAGTTGGTTGAGCCTGACATAGAACGAGATGCTCCTATAGCCGTTAATTGGCTTGCTGGAGATATTGGCCGACAAACGCTTAGGCTAATGGGTAATACAGATAAAAATAATAAACCGTCTAGTCTTGATGAAGAGAAAGCACGCATAAAAGGATTTATCGAGTCCGAAGAGCAGCTGACGTGGATGATAAGCTTACACGAAAATATTATTGGTACTATATGGGTACTTACTGACGATACAGAATATGTATCTGGTCCATCTATTCATTTCATGATAGGCGACCCCGACGCCCGCGGACATGGGGCGGGCAGAGCTGCTACCCAAGCCGTGATAGATTATTTGCGAGAGGAGGGTAAATACCAGCATCTCTTCTCCAGACATCTAATGGTAAATGAAGGCGCTAAAAAATTGCTAGAATCCTGTGGATTTGAGAAACTCGAAGAACCTTATGAAGATAGTGATGGGCTATCTTGGCAAAACGTAGCTTTACTACTATTTTAGTCTCTGGTATTCGGTCCCCGACCTATTCCGTTTCAAGTATCCACGCTCAAACAATTCCCTTCTGAGCAGTGCCCAGTCTTCAAATGTATGCCATTTTTTCAAAATTTCGTTAATATCTCGCTCGTGGTAAAACCGATCATACTCAAATTTTGTGGCCAAGTATCCAGTGACTAATTCTTTATCCTGCTGCTTATTGGGCCATACGGCTACTTTGTCGTTATCTAAGAACCTAGCAATTCGCTCTATCATAATCTAACTTTACCATCTGGCCTACCATGAACTTATATATAACCCTCTTATTATTGAGTTTTTGTTATAAGATAATACCTATATGAGTACTACCTCTATGACTAATAATAATGCAACGAATAGTGGTTTGGCCGCAAAAATAGTGGCAATATTTAAATCTACTCATTTCCTACCTTGTATACTGGTTACATTAATAACATCTGTGCTTGCATACGGCTCAGGTCAGAGATCTCAGATTTGGCTACTCGCACCGGCTGTGCTTTTAGGACAATTTTCTGTTGGGTGGTGCAATGATTACCTAGATCGGCATAGGGATCGTCTAGCAAAACGGAGCGAAAAACCGATTGTATCTGGACAAGTACAAGCCAATACAATAAAAGTACTCTCTGTTGCCGCAGGATTATTAAGCGTAGGATTCTCTTTGGCATATGGCCGCGAGGCAACTGTAATTTATCTAATAGCTTTGGGAAGTGCATATTTATATAATTTTCGGCTTAAGAATAGTTTACTTAGTGTACTTACTTTCATCGTTTCTTTTGGTCTTTTGCCTGTGTATGTTGGACTGGGGTCTACTCCTAGATTCATCCCTGCGACATGGATTATCGCAGCTTCGGCACTCTGGAGTATAGGTATACACATCCAAAATGTGATTCCTGATTTCGAAGCTGATGCTAAAACGGGGATAAAAGGCGCAGTTAATTATTTGACATCCTCTCAGGCTATATTAGCAAGCGTGGTTGTATTAATACTTTCCGCCACGATAATAGGCTTTGGGATTAGCGGTGGAGCCTCCCTCTTCGCCTGGGGAGTACTTGGAATATTTACTATTACTACTATTATCTTTGCGACAAGCTTCCTCCTAAAAAGAAAGGCTACAGCTTCTAAAGCTAGCATACTCATGACTACGCTAGGTGCGATCTTAATTATGTGTAGCGGACCATTTATACGAATGTAGTTATCGCGTTATAGTACAATCTAACTATTACATGAGCAGTATAGAACTTAATTCTAATTACCTATTTGTCTTTGCACATCCCGATGATGAAGTTTATTGTTGCGTTTTAATGCATCAACTTATTAGAAATGGCAAAAAGCTAACGGCGGTATTTATAACATCCGGTGATACTGGCACCAATCCGGAAGCGAGAGAACTGGAGGTCATGGAGTCTATGGCTGCGATTGGTGTCGGGAAGGAGAATATTTTTTTACTAGGATTCCCCGAAAAGATTGTTTTGGCAAATATTGCAAAAATAATTGAGTCATTAAAAGATATTACGGTCAAAGTACAGCCCGATTGTATTGTAGGTATGGACTACGAAGGAGGCCACGAAATACATGATAGTGCGAGTTATGTAGCATCACAAATAGCACTTTCTTCTTCGCAGACCCAGCAGTATGTGTTCCCTGTTTACCACGCTGAAAACGCCCACCGGGTAGCTGGCGTTTTTCTTCCCAACCGCCTTGCCACGGATACAATAAAACTATCGCCCGACGATGTTTCTGTCAAAATTAGTGTGTTAGAATCACACCGCGGACAGATTGGGCATTTTCTCCATCTTCAAAGGCAAAAACCAGACTATTTTCAACTGCTGTTCACTCGTGAGATATTTAGAAGAATTATAGAACCCATAGACTACGCACAGCGACCATCAAGTGAAATGGGTTATGAATCTCACCGCAATGGATTCAAATTTGCTGATTTTGAAAACGCAATAAAACTTTTTTAAATATAAAACCTAAGCTGAGAGCTACACGCTACAGCACCCCGAATGCGGAAATGAATCCGAACACCAGCATGGCAAAATGCGGTTTTGAATCCGAACACTTCGATCGTTGTTGTAGATTAGTTAATATGTTGTTGTATAGTGAACGAATGAATCACAACATCACACCAAACTCACCAAG
>JBBSJF010000087.1:0-3700 GCA_038257495.1 Saccharimonadales bacterium (SeqCode)
TATCATCATACACGCATATGCTTATGATGCTATGGCTAAGTAGGTCTATGGCTCTAGCAACAGGGTTAAAAATAAGTTGTAAATAATTACACAGTTACGATCGGTCTCGGGCTATAGATGTTACAAACCTTGCAAGGGCTCCCCTATGTCGAGGAATTGGTACAGGGCAAACATCTACAACCTCACCAAGAACTCCTCGTAAGGTGTTGCGACAGGACGGATCCGATACGAGCGCGTCTCTATCTGGATAGACGGCATCTCCGCAATGCTCTTCTACCCATTCGGGATCATATAGGGTAAGTAGTAGACCCCGTGGCTCTTCTTCGGTAATGTGTTGGTGGCACAGAGGAGCCACTCGCACATCGGGATCGCAACTGGTTCCGTCGGGCGTAGCGAATACAGCCACAGCTACACTGCCATCGTCGTGAATACAGTACGAATATGCGTCTGGATCTTCCCGAAGCGCTTCTAAGGTAGCTGCTCCACCAGTAGGAATTACTATAATTGCACTTCTTCTTGCTTCGCCGGTCATTCATTGCATTATAGCGAGAAGCATAAACATATTAAAGCCCTAAAATAAAAAACTGTATAAATAGAGGTAAATATTGCTCGTAATTGACATATATGATATAATATAAATATACCTACTGAAACTCTGTCGGACGACGAGCTGTCTTTATCGCTAAAAGCAGTTCTTAACATGAAGGCCCGGGGGCTATTGGCGGCTAAATTGACCAAGCAAAGCTTGAGGAAGTGCACAAAATAGTTCTATCGATGCGCCCGGAAATGCGCGACTTTGCTTTACGCTGAAAGTTCGTCGTCGAATTTCCTCTTGGCACGCGTCTTTGCCATGTTGAGATCCATCTTTACTGCATCTGCATTGCTTCTACCTGCTTGATAGGCTTGTTCGAGCATATCTTTGGCTACATCTCTGCCCCCCAGACCAAATGCTAAGGCAAGACCGAGGGCTAACGAATACATAATGGCATTAAACGTGGTATTTACTATATGAGGCGCTACCTTAAGCTCATCTAATATCATGAAGCTAGCAATACCCATGATCACCGCCGGGGCAGTAGTGGATATAACGCGGGCTAACGTGGTGCGACCCATGGTCGAGCGTACTAAACCAACAATGCCCGTAGACAACGCGCCTGCTATAAAGAAGATAACAATAGCTGCAATTACGTGTGGTACATAGCTATATATGCCATTTATAATGTGGTCCAGAACAGGCAAATTAAGAGCGGTAACGGCGAACGATATAAATGCCAGCATAATAAGCCAATAGGTGAGTCTGCCAGCAAATGCCGATGGCGTTTCTATAACCCTAGAAATATACTTACCTGCCGAAGAAGTATGCAGGGCGCGGTCAAACCGCACTTTGTGGAGTGATTTACGGACTATAGTTTGTAGCGCCTTCGCAACTATGTAACCAATCAGTAATATCAGTAATGCACCCAAAATCTGAGGTAGGTAGGCAAAAAACCTCTCTAAGCCTGCTTCTATAGAATTGTTGATTGATACAGCCATAAATCCTCCCTTAATTTATAATGTGTATAATTTTAGGCTTAGCTGATTTATAAGTCTGTGACTTATTTAACAATTATGCAAAAACGATAAGTTATACTATCAACAGATGAAGAACTGCATAGAAGAACGGGATGGTTGCCTGCAGCACACCCTTAAAATCCTCGGAGACAAATGGTCGGCTCTTATTGTGCGCGACCTGGCCAACAAGACCTGCACCTTCTCGGACTTGGAAAAATCTCTAGAATGTATTAGCCCTCGTACACTTAGCCAACGTCTAGACATGCTTACTACTCAGCAAATTGTTACTAAAACCCCTTACTGCGACCATCCTCCGCGCTACCAATATAGTTTGAGCACCAAAGGCAAAGAGCTACAGCAGGTGCTCGTTAGTATGGCCGACTGGGGTGCTCGCTACAGCTAGTATCTCTAAAAGCTCATCGGTAGAATTAGCTGCCATGAGATCTTCTCTTAGTTCCTTCGCACCCTCAAAAGCCTGAATATACACTTTACAGAACTTATTGAGCGTATGAATATGACGCTCACTTTCTGTCCATGTATCTGCAAATAGTTCCACATGCCGTTTATACAACGCGATACGCTGTTCACGTGTGTAAGATTCCCATGGAGAGTTTTTAGCAAAGACGAGCGGATCACTAAAAACTCCACGACCGATCATAATGCCGTCTAGCTGGTGCAATTCGGCTAGCTCTAGACCATGTTGCCGGTTCTGTACGTCGCCATTTCCTACAATTAACGTGTCAAGTTTCTTATCATCACGCATCTGCCTGATGTGCCCGATAGAATCCCAATGAGCAGGAACCTTGCTCATTTCTTTGCGGGTTCTTCCATGGATAGTTAGCATGTTAAGTTTTTGATCTAAAAGTAATTCGTGCCAGGTGTAGTCGAGTTCGTTAAAGCCCAGGCGGGTTTTTACACTTACGGGCATGTCGCCTGCACCTTCTTGGGTAGCTTTTATGATCTCTACGGCAAGTTCCCTATTATTAATAAGCCCGCTACAGCTACTAGAAACGACTTTTTTGACAGGACAACCCATATTGATGTCTATGCCTGCGTAACCAGCTCCGCGCATTTGCAAAGCGGTCTTGTAATAGTTCTCCGGAGACTTGCCCCATAATTGCAATATTAATGGCTTTTCGACTTCTGTAAACATTACTCGTTTCTGTAATGCTGGCGCACCGATGCTTTGCAGCCCATCTACATTTACAAACTCAGTAAAAAATAGATCCGGAGCAGCCAGCTCGGCAATGACACGTCGAAAAACCGTGTCCGTCACATCGTCCATTGGTGCCAATACAAAAAAAGGCTTTTTCTTTAGGTCATAAAACATACTGATCAATTCTAGCAGGGATGCTTAGGATCTTTGTCTAATTTTTGCTTGAGAGCGTCTCTATCTTTAGATTTTGGGTAGTGAGCCTCGAATGCGGCTGGGTTTGATGCCATTGGGCAAGTTAATTGAGAGGGGCATACTTCGCATGCTGCTTTTAAACCAGCGTTAAAAGCCGCCCGATGTTCGTTATACCTCTTTAGTACCCCGTTAGCGTAACTCTGCGCCGTTATACCTTCGGCCCTTGCTTTGTTATGAACAAATGTCGAAAATACACCACTGTCGCCATCAGCCTGTCGTGCTATATTCTGACGGCGATGAGCTTCAGATAGCGATAGTAACGCGGCTTGAAGTCTCCTAACTCTCCTAGGCCAAGTCGGCTCGTTCGTCTTGCGAGACCTCTCAGCCTCTAGATCCGCCTCCTGCATTATTTCTATACAGATTAGAACATCGTCCAAGTTAAGACCTAGGTCTTCTGCTATAGCATCTGGTGGACGCCTATCCAAGTAATCTGATCTAATTCTCGCGTATACATGGTCAGGAACTGCGTCATCAAGCCCTACTTCAGCTTCATCGGCTGCATCTTCGAAACCGGATAGTTCTTCATAGTATGCACGGCTCATACCATACAGTATAGCACAAAGTCAATATTTTTACAACAGGATTATTTATATTTTGCAAGTATAAGCGTTATCGTCAAGATAAAGCCGACGACATAATTACAATATATAAACTTTTCCCAGCTCGCACGGAAGATAGGGTGCGTATCGTCTTTGCAGTAAGGATATGTCCTGGCTACAAAGTAAATGTAAGGCAACATAA
>JBBSJF010000088.1:0-3640 GCA_038257495.1 Saccharimonadales bacterium (SeqCode)
CCAATCACTTTATCAGCGATAAGGCGGTGGAGCTGCTTAAACTGGTTGTCGTTTAATTCGGGGAAGTTGGTCTTGAACTCCTTGCTGGTCATTACTTAAGTCTTCTACTTTTTAAACCGCCAATTGTGCCAACTCTGCTAGCTAATTCACGATTAGCATAAAATCCGCCGGTTGTTCCTAACTTACCGCCTTTACTTCCAATCTTTACATAAAAATTAGGATCTTTTTCTAAGTTCTTCTTAGCAGCTTTTAAACCGCCAGCTCGTGTTCCTGCCATAATTATCCCATTATCCTTTCAGTGTTAAACTCTTTCAGTCTTGATTGTAAGTACATACAGATACCGTTATAGCGTTCGTATTCGTTCTTAATCTGAGTAATCCGGTTTTGGACCATCTTAAGGCTAGCTTCATCTACTCGCGTCATAGCCTTGCTATGCGTATCAGCAGCGCTTGGTGTTCCTTTTGGCTCAGATAGTCTTTGTTCATAGATACCCTGTCGTTTTTCATTCAGTTCTTTTATCAGATCGTTTTCTAGATCTACATACTGATTGATAAAAGCAAACAGCATATTTACGTTCAGTCGTAGCTTGCCTAGATAATCGCCTATTAATCCGGGATTGTCCGTAGCGTTACTAAGCTTGCCTTCTTGTTCCATCCGTAAGAGGTCCGCGTGCAACCGTTTTAACTGAGAAGTGATCCTAGTATAATCAGCGTTTTCAGATGGACTAGGTACAGCTAACACTTCCGGTAGTCGGGTAGTAGCTTTTTCGGCTACTACCTTCGTTCCGGCTTCCGCCCACTCGCTCATTAGATTAACTTTGCTCCGGGAAATACGTCAGCTACAGCACTTGCTTTGTAGAGGACTTTAAAATCCTTGTATGGCTGCGGTGCTTTGCTTTTTACCTTGCCTAGATATTCAATCTTTACTTCAGATCCAAGCGGTATCTCTTGAAACTTAGTATCTAGGACGGTACTACCCCATACGCTAGTCGGATCTTCAGCGCCATCTATTAGGATCATGTAGATGTTAGAGTTGTTTACTCCTACGTTTTCCTTTTTAGATTTATAGGTTCCCATAATAGTATCGCCGGCATTCTCTGGTTTCCAGCTTTCTCCGCCGGCGTTTCCGGCTTCAGTCCAATCACTCATGTAGTACTCCATTCGTTATCATTATTTAATAGCGCTAGGCTGCAACATTCGGCGCTGCCTTTGTAATCACAATATTGCATCGTGCTTTTAAACAGAGGATGGTCCTTTTGATCACATATACAAGGTGGCGCTGTCTGAGTAGCCCAAGCATCGTTTAATATCTTCAGCCTTCTATTGACGTTATCTAAGATGGAAGATTGTACAGCCGTTTTGTATGTAGCAATACGCCCATCTAACGTGATATACACATAAGTTATAGATGATACAGGCTTTCCTTTCTCTCGTAATAGATTAACGTAACAATGGTTCTGAAGCTCGTGATTTAAATATGGCTTGCTGTCTCGTAAATGAAACCGCTTTTCGCCTTTTCTACGGTAGCCAAATGCAAAATCATGGACTGACTTTACTTCTATGATCTCTTCTGACTTTTCAGAATAGTTGTCATACTCGCCTGTAAGACTGAGTTTCTTAGATAAAATACGCTCGTTGCTTATAAGGTCTGGATAAACTTGTTCAAGGTGTGGTCGGATTACTTCTTCCATGATGTGTCCGGCTTGCCAGCGTAGCATTTTACCAGCTCCGGCTGTTTCTAAAGCTTTGATTCCCTGTCGCTTAAAATAGTGCGCTCTAGGGCATTCCGCTATAGAGGACGCGTGCCATTCCTTAAACACTCTGACTTCGTTCTTCTCAGATATTGATCCGTATAATTGTGCTGCTAGTTCGTCCATTAGAATGGTTTCTCAATCTTAGCTGCTAGCTCGTTCAGGCGTACAGCGTAGGCTCGTAGCTCGTCAGCGTCTACTCCAATAAGTAAATCATGCTGTTCTAGCCGGCTAATAGTGTTCTCCATGTCAAACATTCCCCATCCGATAGATAGTTCATTCTCATCAGGTAGTTCTAGTCCGTACAATGGTTCTCTTTCGTCAGTCAGATCTATATCTTCTGCTAGTGATCGTTTTATATTGCTCATAGTTTAGTAGTTCCTTTCATTGGTTACTTACTACCGTAAGTATAACACATGATGGTTCTTATGGTCAAGTACTTTTAAATTCATGCTTCTTTATACTCCGATTGTTTTAGATCAGCCCAATTCTCAGTTATCTTCGTTCCACTCCAATCGTATCTGATATAGCGGTTGTTGTAGTCCAGCTTGGCGTTCCTAGTCTTCAGGATCTTTACATACAATCCTTCTTCGTCATACTCGTTGTTCAAGTTCTTCCGGCTTGCTAGCATTGCTGCGTCAGCGTCATAGCCTATGCTGCCGGTTCCCATAAAATCTTCAATTTCAATCTCAGTCCATTTGCGCTTCTGCTTTCCAGCTTCGCCCTTCCTAAGTGATACGATAACTATTAGCGGTATTTCAAACTCTAAAGCTATGGTTTTGATCTCTTTACTCATAATTGCAACTTCTTCAGGTTTCATTCCGCGCCCTAGATACTGCAAGTAGTCCAGCACTACCAGTTCTACATTGCCCTGCTCTTTAGCTTTTATGATTAACGGCTTCAGGTCTTTGTATGTTAGCCGGTGTTCTGCTTGAAACATCATATCTAGGTTGTCTACTCGTCCGCCATTAATATGCATAATTCTAGCGCCAATTTCGCGCGTTAGCATTTCCAGCGTTATGTATAGCACTCCGTGATTGTGCGCTACGTTAGTTGCTATGTTAGCTGCCAGCGCCGATTTGCCGTTGCTAGTTTCTCCGCCAATTAGAATAACGTGGCCCTTGTCCATTCCGCCTAACTTGTCATCTAAATCAGAATAGCCGGTTTTAAGTCCTTTTACTTTTCCCCAATTCTTGTACTCATCAGATATTTCGTCTTGGATCTCGCTGATATGGATGATTTCATCGTGGGTTTCTGGCGCTTCGGTAACTGATTGCTTCTCGGCTATGGCTCCGGCTACTTCAGAAAAAGCTTCATCTTCTAAGCCTTGGATCTTTTCAACTAGCCAGTTTGTTTGGTTCGTCATTCTTAAGCCCTTTCTTGTTCTTCCATTTGGCAAGCTCGGTTAGCTCCGTCATCTGGTTGTTTATATATTGTTTCTCTAGCCGGATCACTTCCTGCGCTTCTTTCTTAAGGCTGGGATGTCGTTTAATAATATTTGATAGTACCGTTATTAACCCTCTTGATATAGCTATACATGAGAGTATAAAACTTTTCCGGTGGTTATAGCTTTCGCCTTGTAATAACAGTTGGTAGCTCCTTTCATTGGTGCTTTTAACAGTGTAGCATAACTCTAATGTTTTGGATAGGTCTATAAAAGAGAAAAGCCCCTTTGTGGGGGGCTAGTTGGTTCGCATTCTCTTTTAATACAGATCATGTATTGCTTATATAATACCTTGTATGATAGTATCAAGTCAATGCGCTGGTTCGCATTTCAGTAGCAAGAGTTATAACGTACTCCCTACGGCTGGTAAAAGAACGTAGGCTCTAACGTTATCAATCGCATTCCGGATTGCGTGGATTCCGGACTTTACACTTAGTAAGGTATTC
>JBBSJF010000089.1:0-3633 GCA_038257495.1 Saccharimonadales bacterium (SeqCode)
CGGGTAGAGATAAGGGAAGGTATCTTATTACTGGGCTTACCTTGCATCTAACAAAGCACTCACTTGAGCGACCATTTTCGCCTCCTCTTGAGCATTATCTTAAAGAACATGGTTTGACAAAATATACCCCCGATATTATCAGGCAGTCCGTTATAGCTATACGAGCGTTTGCTATGCCTAGTGCAAGTTTACATACAGCCGGTGCGTTTTTCTCAGATCCTATTATCGATAAAAATGCCCTCCACCTATTGCTTAACTCAGTGCCTAACTTAGTATATTCTCCGTTAGACGACGACAGAGTTAAAATAGATATCAATAATTTGCTTGAGCATGCTGGATATAAAGGTTACTCTGACGAATCTCTAGGACTAAGTTGCGATCAACGCCAACCGGCTTATATTATTAATAACACATGTTCATCCACGGCTAACCTAATACTTTTTTATCAACAGATTATAGATAAAATCAGACAGCTTTACGGTTTACAATTGCATGTATTACCAGATATTGTGCCATGCGAGGAAGGGACGTTGCAAATTTTATGAGAATATCTACCTGTACAAATTTATCCGATTTTACCTCTTTTGGTGTGGGCGGGCCTGCAGAAAAACTCGTACAAGTCGATACATCTGCAGAATTCTTACTTGCGCTACAAGCATGTTATAGCGAGAAAGAGACTCCATGGATTATAGGCTCCGGAACCAACTCCGTTATAAGCGATAAAGGCTTACCGGGTACTACCATCATTTCTACTCACCCTTTAGATATCACAAAAGACGAGGATTTACTCATTGTTAGCGCTGGTAGCTCATGGGACGAATTCGTACAATATTGTGTCGCAAAAAGCCTCTGGGGTATAGAGCTCTTAAGCGGCATACCCGGAACGACAGGAGCCGCTGCAGTAATAAACATCGCAGCCTACGGGCAATGTGTCGCTGATAGCTTAGTTTGGGTTGAGGTATTCGACATAAAAAGCGGTAAGGTGCTAATGTTATATAATCAACAACTGGAATATTCATATAAGAGCTCTGCGCTCACGAGAAATACTCATTTTATAGTTTTACGAGCCGCTTTTTGCCTTAAAAAAAGCGTAACCGCTGACTTAAAGTATGAATCTGCCATAAAAATAGCCGAGGAAATGCACTATAACGTAGCTGCACTCAATGATAGAAGAAAACTCATTATAGAAGCAAGAAGGCGTGCGCAGTCTTTATATTACCCCAATAGTTCTTACGCACGCAGTGCAGGATCTTTTTTTAGAAATCCTATGGTGCATCCAGAACAGATAAGCCAACTTGCCCAGTATGACGAGTGGCGTACAAGTAAGGCGGCTATAGCGCAAAATATAGTGCACGGTGGAAGCGCACGGCGCATGTCTGCTTCGCTCGTACTACTAGCGGCTGGTTTTAAGCGAGGGCAACGATGGGGAGCGGTCGGACTAAATAAGGACCACGTATTAAAAGTAGAAAATCTGGGCGGAGCATCTGCAGCTGATATATATGAAGTGTCGAATCTAATTATAAAAACGGTTAAAGAAAAGTTAGATATAGAAATAGTGCCAGAAGTGAGTTTTTTGGGCGATTTTAGCTAACTGTCACTAGGTAGAGGGAACTTTTGTGAAAATGCCGAGACTTCAGCACGCAGTTGCTCTAGATCCACCATGGATTCTCTTTTATCTATAGCCAGTTTCATCCACTCCGCAATTTGAGCCATATGTTCTTCCTTTAGACCGCGAGTTGTTACAGCGGGTGTACCGAGTCGTATGCCACTCGGTCTAAACGGCGGCAACGGATCGTCAGCAACGGCATTCTTATTGAGCGTTAAGCCTACGGCATCTATAGCATTCTCCGCAACATTTCCGTCTATGCCAAAGCTTTTATATACGTCGGCTAATATAAGATGGTTGCTTGTTCCACCAGTCACTAGATGGAATCCCCGGGACATTAACTCGTCGGCTAATACCTTAGCATTCGCAACGATCTGAGCAGCGTATAGCTTAAACTCGGGTTTTAATGCTTCTGCAAAGGCTACGGCTTTTGCAGCAATAATATGCATATGAGGTCCACCTTGCATTCCTGGAAAAACCGATCTATCGATAAGCGTAGGTATATTCTCGATCGTTTTTTCTGGTGCTCTAAGTGGGTTACCAACTACGCCTTTAGAAAGTATAAGACCGCCCCGAGGACCCCTCAGGGTCTTATGAGTAGTAGTAGTGATAACATGAAACCCAAAATCGAATGGGTTTGCCGCTACTCCTCCCACGATTAAACCGGCAATGTGAGCCATATCTGCGAGCAGTAGTGCACCTACTTCGTTGCCTATTTCTGCAAACTTTGCATAATCTAGCTCTCTTGGATAAGCGCTAAAACCGGCTAATATAATCTTCGGTTTATGTTCACGGGCTGTTTCTCTTAATGCTTCATAATCTATCTCACCCGTAGAAGGGTCTTTCATTTTGTAACGAATAAAGTTGTATATTTTGGCCGAACGCGTAACAGGGGCACCATGAGTAAGATGCCCACCGTGCCCTAAATCCATGGCTAATACAGTGTCACCTGGCTCGAGCCAAGCACTATACACGGCTTCGTTAGCTGGGGCACCGCTATGTGGCTGCACGTTCGCATGATCTGCCCCAAAAAGCTGTTTAGCACGATCTATCGCTAGCTGTTCAAGCTGGTCGGTAAATTCCTGTCCGCCATAATATCTTCTACCCGGATAGCCTTCAGAGTATTTATTCGTAAATACGCTGCCCATAGCCTCTAGAACTGCACGGCTCACATAATTTTCGGACGGTATGAGTTCTAGGCCAGCCCGCTGCCTGGCTTCTTCTTTTTTGATCAGGTCAAATACTTCGTCATCCATTTCGTACACACACCAATCAGTTATACTTTATAGTGTATGAGATAAAAGCAAAAACAAAAAGTATATTGACAAATAATACCATATTTGATATAATTTAATGACGTATGCACGAAACAAACGCAAAAATTGGTCATCTTATAGCTCAAATCCGTCAAGAAAGAGGTCTTACTCAGGCTGCCCTCGCCTCTCATCTTGGTACAAGCCAGTCTGCAGTTAATCGTATCGAAAAAGGTAAACAAAATCTAAGCCTAGAAACACTGGCACGCATCAGTGACGCGCTCAATAAACAGCTTATAAGCTTAGGAGACCGGTCGATTAACCTTCGCATAGACGGTGGTCACGAATTAAGTGGCACTGTCACTCTTAAGACTAGCAAGAACGCTGCGGTTGGTCTGCTTTGTGCAAGCCTGCTTAATCATGGAGTTACCCATCTTAAGAAAGTACCGCGTATCGAAGAAGTTCATCGTATTATAGAAGTACTCGAGAGCATTGGTGTATCCGATAAGTGGATGCCTGGCAACGACCTTGAAATACGCCGTCCAGAAAAACTAAACCTAGAAAATTTAAATATAGAATCTGCTATTAAAACCCGTAGTGTACTCATGCTAATTGGTCCCCTCATACACGAATTTAATTCTTTTAAGATACCCTACGCTGGCGGCTGCAAACTTGGTACGCGTACCGTAAAACCGCATTTATACGCTCTTGAAGATTTTGGTGTTTTTATTGCTGCAAAAGATAAGGAATACCAAATAGAAGTTAAAGATCAAA
>JBBSJF010000090.1:0-3612 GCA_038257495.1 Saccharimonadales bacterium (SeqCode)
GAGCGTAGAGAGGCTATTATTGCAGACGAGCCCGGAACGACCCGCGATAGCATTATGGCTAAAGCCAGCTATTACGATCGCGATTTTTGGCTGGTAGACACGGCAGGCATGAAAGACGCAGCCGACGAGTTCGAGTTTACTATCCAGGAGCAGATTTTGCAGGCAGCAGATGCCGCAGACATTATTATGGTGGTAGTAGAGGCAGACATACCGATTACCGAAGAAGACCGTCGCGTCGCAAAGCTGGCATTAAAAAGTAAAAAGCCCGTGGTGTTAGTCGTCAACAAGATAGACAAAAATAAAAAGGTTGATCTAGGCGAATACCTGCGTCTTGGTATAAAGCCTGTATTTGGCATTAGCACTACCCAGCGAAGTGGCATAGACGAGCTTCTCGAATCGATAACAGCTAAGCTGCCTCCTGCGCATATCACAGAAGCTGATGACCGCATTAGAGTTGCGCTCCTTGGAAGACCAAATGTAGGCAAGTCATCTCTTTTTAATAACCTTATCCAGAAGCAGCAGGCAATTGTAGCCGACAGGGCAGGGACCACTAGAGACGTGAATCGCCATATGATCAAGTACAATGAACGCGAGATTGAGTTGCTGGATACGGCGGGTATACGCCGTAGTGGCAAGATAGAGGTGGGGATAGAAAAATTTAGTGTTATTAGGGCGCTCGCCGCGATCGAACAGGCTGATATTTGTTTACTGCTCGTCGACGCTAACGACCTACACGTGCAGCTCGACCAAAAGATTGCCGGCATGATTAAAGACTCGTTTAAGGGCATGGTACTCGTTATTAGTAAATGGGACAGTCTCGAGAAAGACGCCTACACTCGCGATGCCATTGCTCCGCAGATAGGCCACGACTTTGACTTCGTACCATGGGCTCCGCTGATTCTTACCAGCGCAGAGACGGGGCAGAACGTCACCAAACTATTCGATCTTATCCTAGATATAGACGAGCAGCGCCGACGCACCTACCGCACTCCGGAACTGAACCGTTGGCTACGCCAAGTAATGGAAAAACACCCACCCGCAGGTCTAAAAAACCGTCAGCCCAAGCTAAATTATATGGTGCACGAAGACAGTAGCACCTACCCAAGCTTCAAAATATTTGGCGCCCAAACCAAGTACTTGCACTGGAGCTATAAACGCTACATGGAAAGAGAGTTCCGCGAGACTTTTAAGCTTACTGGTACTGCTCTTAAGTTTTGGTTTATAGAAAAGCATGAAGCGCACAAACATGGTGACCTCACACGTAAGCCACGTAACTTTCAAAAGTAAAACACGAATGCTATGAGATAGTAGTTTAATATTTACGAAAACACTTCTCAAATAATATTAAAATAGTAGACAAGTAACTCTTCACCCTGTATATAGAACTTATGAGTTTAGAAACGAATCATGCCGATGTGCCAGCGCACTACCCGTATGTAACTAGAAGTATACTTAGGCTTTTAGATGCCGGCCGGCTAAGCAACGTGGTCAGTGTAGATATAGAACCTCGATACGGGTACACTACTCGGTTAACATATGCAGATGGCAGCCACCGTATTACCTACGGAAATGATCTAGGGCTAAATACCGGCGCTTCCTGTGATCTCTCAAAAGATAAAGGGCATAGTAAATTTATGCTAAGAACGATGGGCATCAAATGTCCTAAGGGGGATGAATTTTTGCTACCTTGGTGGGCTGAGCGAATAGGCCCATCCCAGCTATCAAAAGGCAATACCCAGCTGCGAACCGTGTCTGAAGCTCCCACATACATAGACCAGGAACTTGGGTACCCCGCATACGTTAAACCGGTTGACGGCTCAAAAGGATCAATGATTTATGTAGTAAGCACCTGTACTGAGCTACAAGACGTATTTGACTTATACGAAGAGAAGAAGGTACGCGTGGCTCTTGTTGAGGAACCAATAAATATGCCTGATTATCGAGTAGTCGTACTTGACGGAGAGCTAATAAGTGCGTACGAGCGAATACCACTTAGGGTGGTAGGAGATGGTGTAAGTACAATTAGACAACTTATCGAAAATCTTCAGCAACAATATGTAATAGAGGGCAGAGACACCTTATTGGATGCGACGGACGATCGTATTACGAAATATCTTGCCAGGAAAGCGCTCACAATAAATAGTGTCCCGAATAGAAATGATATTGTTACGCTTGTTCATGTATCTAACCTCTCTGCAGGCGGGACATCCATTGATATTACTCAACTAGTCCACCCGCATTGGGCAAATCTTGCCGCCCGTGTTGCTAAAGGTTTTAATTTGCGACTTCTTGGCCTCGACCTTGCATGTGAGGATATAACTGACCCAGAGGCAGACTACAGTGTAATTGAACCTAATGCAGCACCTGGCTTAGATCATTATGCAAGCTCGGGCGACGCACAAAAAGAAATTGTCGACGACCTATATACTTCTGTTTTAAACACTATGTCCACTTCTAAATCGTAGGGATACAATATGCATGTTCAATCCGTTAAAACAAAGCTGATCAGACCGGGCAAATCAACTATTTATAATGTATTAGATGATTCGATAATGTCACTTTGTAACGATACGATTCTGGTAATTACCTCAAAAATAGTGTCGCTTTGCGAGGGGAGCACGGTGCCAACAGGTAAGCTAAGCAAGCAAGATCTTGTAGAGTCACAGGCCAGCTATTATCTACCTAGCTCTTTCAGCCAATATCAGCAACAATTTACCCTTATTCAAGGGACGCTGATCATATCAGCGGGCATCGACGAGTCTAATAGTGATGGCACCTATGTTTTGTGGCCCAAGGACTGTCTTCGCTCTGCGATCGAAATTCGTACATACCTTATGGAACGGTTCAAGCTAAAGCGAGTAGGTGTGGTTATTTCCGACAGCACTTCTCGGCCTCTTCGCATAGGAACTACCGGGATTTCATTAGCTCACAGTGGATTTGTTGGCACAAAGAGCTATATTGGCACCACAGATCTCTTTGGAAAACGCATAGATACATCCCAGGCAGATATTGCAGGTGGTATTGCATCGGCTGCAGTTCTGGAAATGGGAGAAGGTGCAGAAAGAACCCCTCTATGTATAATCAGTGCCTGTGACTTTATAAAATTTGGTGAGTACGACTCCAAACCAATTAAACCTAATAAAGACGATTACGAAATTATGAAAGATGATTTGTTTAGTCAGTTTTTTACTAACGCACCTTGGCAAAAAAATGATACTAAATATCGTTAGTTGTAAAAATCTCCAATAAGAAACATGCTTACACGACCTGCGGCTTAAAAACCCACCAAGTATAACTTATGCGGGAGGGACGAGACTCAGGATGCACAGAATCTAGTAGTAATTGTTTACAAATTAAATAGGAGTGTTCCTGCAGGATCTGCCCCAAGTGGGCGATCTACTGCAAAAACACTCCTCGACTTCCTGATGGGCTGCGTTTTCCTGCTTAAATCGCAGTATTCGCGCTATCGTACGCCCCTTGCACGTTTTCTTGCAACATTACCCCGGGGCAAACATGGTTTTTTACTACGAAGTATCTACCAAAAAACGCAGATACTATCGTCGCTTCCGATGTGGGATGGTACGAAGATATCCCCACCACAGCACCATGAAA
>JBBSJF010000091.1:0-3591 GCA_038257495.1 Saccharimonadales bacterium (SeqCode)
ATGCAATACCGAAAAAACACCACAATCAATGCAGGAGTAATGAAGCTAACCGCTAGTATACCTAACCCTGCAGTATCAACCACACCCGCTAATAAGTTTTTGATAGGGAGCGAAATAGAGGACTTGCGTGATAGGGTTAGTTTGTCTCCTAGTGTCTTATCCGAAACCCTAGATATGGTTTATTCATCAACAGCGAGTGTCAGCAAGACACTTATAGAGGGAAAGCAACAAAACGTCTATACCTACAAAAGCAAAGACGGCAACGAAGCTAGTTTTATCTCTCTATCGGACACTGTAGACATACCTACGATACTCAAAACAGCCAAAGACATAGCTGATTACGCAGATAAAAACGGTACGATGAAAGAGACACCCGATGGGCATATAGCCGAGATAGAAGTAAATGATTACTTAAAACACCTAGGCTATACACCCGCACCCGACGGGGGATACCAGACAAGAGACAAGCGTAAGGTATGGCACGACCTAAAACAAGTCTTTAATACGCCTGTAAAAAGAGCTGTTAAGTTTAAGTCAGGCGATAAACATAAGGTTTTAGTCTTTCAAGCACCGCTTATCCATTACGCCGAGATATATCAAGACGACGACACGAAGCGGGTAATATCCTTGACAAGCGACAACCCGCCGATGTCTTTCCTTATAGGCATAGTATCAGAGGTAGCCAAACAAATGACAGGGTTTAGAGACGGCGGGCTTTACTACAACCGCAACCTTATAGCCGAGCCGAGACGACAGGCGGGAGACTACAAATATGAGCTTACAGGCTATAAACTAGCCGTTAGTAATAGATTGTTTTACCTACTCAAGCAAAATGTACAGCCGACACGGCGTTACGCAGTCAAAAAGCTTACAGAAGTTATAAGCGGGCGAGATAGAGACAAGCGCAATAAGTTAATTCAGGCCTTGGAGTTACTTGAGAAGCGAGACGAGATAGTTACATGGGGCTTTGCTAACAGCCGAAACAAAAGCTACAACAAGACCGAAAAGAAAAGCACGTTAGTATGGGTAGACCACACCGATACTGCAGTTTATTTGGAATATCAGAAGTTTTACAAAAGCAGTAAGTCAGACACCGCTAAAATGCGAGAGGAGTTAAAGCGGATAAAAAAAGATACCAAGCACCACGGGCGGGAAATATCCAAGATTAAGAAAGACTTGTAACCTCTTTACCGTGTTAGGGTATGTCATTTTTGAGGCTAACCGTGTAGATTTGTGATGTTTTTTGTGGTTTTACGGTTTTGTCTACAGGCTAAAGGTTATAGTTAGATACAGAAAAGTACCCGTGTTAGGGTACGTCAAAAACCGTGTTAGGGTACGTCAAAAACCGTGTTAGGGTACGTCAAAACCGTGCCTGTCCGTGACGCATATACCTATATACCTATATACACGGCGGGGTTTTAGTTTGACACCAAACCCGCCGACTAGGTAACTTGAGTGTATCAACCTTAAAGGTTGTACTACCCATGAACAGCTTAGATTTAACCCGACTACGAGATGACACGCCGATTTTAGAACTAGCCGAACGTCTAGGATTAGAGGTGAAGCGAAAGCAAGCACGATGTTTTAACACCACCGCACATAAAAACAATGATAAAAAACCTAGCCTAGGGTTTGACACCAAAACCAACCGTTTTAAGTGCTTTGCTTGCGGAGTAGGAGGGAGTGTTATTGACCTTTATAAAGATATAAAGGGAGTAGACGTTAAAACAGCCATACAAGAGTTATCAAACGGCACGACGCATTATTACACCATACCACCCGTACCAAACCCGACCCCTAAAAAGACCACAAAACCACAAGAGGATATAAACGGGTTATATGAGAGTTTTATAACGTATGGAGGCCTAGACAAGGAGACGAAAGCCTACCTGTTAAACAGGGGATTAACAGGCGAGACAATAAAGCGGTTTAAGGTTACAGGAATAGGAGACTATGCCACGGCTAATAAGAGACTAAAAGAGACATACGGCCTACCTACGCTACAAGAGGCAGGAATATACGGCGATAAAGGTAATCTTATCTTTTATAAGCATAAAGTAATCATACCGTTTTACGAGCGGGGTAAGGTAGTTTTTCTGCAAGGGAGAAACTTAGACGGGAAGCACCCGAAATACTTAAACCTAGCCAGAGACGGGAAGCCGATGTTTAACGCCGAGATACTAGAAAGCCTACCAGACGGCGACAAGGTGTATCTATGCGAGGGCGTTTTTGACGCTATGAGGCTTGCACAAGAGGGGTACAATGCCGTAGCTATTTTAGGAGTTACCGACTTTACAGACGAGAAAGTAAGCCTCTTCAGGCGGTTTGAAGTGATACTAGCCCTAGACAATGATGACGCAGGGCGGGAGATGACACAACAGATAGCAAAACTATTCTTTCTTACGGGTAAGACAGTCAGTATAAAGCAGTTACCAGACGGGATAAAAGATATTACTGATTACTTTTTACAGCACGACAAGATTAGCTTTGAGGCATTACCCGAGAAACCAAAACAAATAGACGGCTTACCAAAACCGACAGCAGACGATTTATCAGACTACTACAAAACCCTAGGGGATGGTAGCCGAAACTTAATAGGCATAGAAACAGGTATAACACCGCTTGATAAGGCCACTATGGGGTTAAGCGGGGTAATCTTGTTAGGCGGGATTGCAGGACAAGGAAAAACGAGCCTAGCCTTACAGATAGCTTATGAGACTTGCGAGCGGGGTACGCCTGTTATCTTTTACTCGTTAGAAATGCCAAAGCGGGCAATCTTCACTAAAATACTCAATCGCTTATCAAGTGTCAGCTACGCCGATATTTTGCTCAAGGGTAGGCCATACCTTGACCCCGAGACACAAAATACCGACTTAATGGGCGAAAAGGTAGACTATCATAGCCTGTTTAGCAAGGATGAGGCCGAAGCATTAGACGAGGCACGGAATAAGCTCGTAAAGATAGGTAGTCGCTTTTATGTCAGGAGTAGGGAAAGAGGAGAGCAACCGATAAACTTCACTACTTTAGAGGCCGAGATTAACCTTGTCAAGGCACAACACAATGCCGAGCAGGTACTTGTGGTAGTAGACCATTTACAGGTATTTGACTACAGGAAAGACGAAAAGGAAAGAGCAACCGACCAAATAGATAAGGAAAGCAAGCTAATAGACCGCTTTAAGGAAGCGAGCGAGAGAACCGCTACGCCGATACTGCTTATCTCACAAAAGAATAAGCAGGGCTTTAACAGTAGTGGGCTTGAGAGTATCAAGGGAAGCGTAGACCTCGTATACCTTGCGGATGTAGTCATGTTTTTAGAGAGTGAAACCGAGACGAAAGACGATACGATGTACAACGGCTACAGGTTTATAAAGCTAGTCATAAGCAAAAACCGCTACAACTCACCACGGACTTTAACCTTTACTTTTAACGGTAAAAACTCAAACTTTGAGGCAAAAACAGAGTAGGCATGGTGCGTAGTGTAACATTGTGTCTTGACAAAGCCTATTGTGTAGGTGTACGCTAGGTTTATGGATAAGTTAACGAGCCTCGTTAAAGCACAAGACAGCCAGTTAGTAGCAACCGCCGACTTAG
>JBBSJF010000092.1:0-3583 GCA_038257495.1 Saccharimonadales bacterium (SeqCode)
AAGATTGAATGCACCTTTGACTACCTCAAAGAGCATTTGTTACTTGTTTCATCGTTCCCGCGTTCAGTGAAGGGTTACTTCGTACACTACACGCGCATTATCCTGAGCTACCAGCTTATGTGGGGGTTTTGAGACTCAGGTCTTCTCCTAACCTTGTTGTACTGTCGGCTCAACCCAGGCCACTAAACGGGCGTCTTCAGGAGCCGCGGTATTTGTAGAGTCAATTTGTAGCACGTATTGCTTATAGGCACCATCGTCGCTCTCGTTGACTTGAACTGAGGCTTGCGTTCCGGGCAGTTCGTGCGTGCTAATGAGATGGACGTCCATTGGTTTAAAATCTTTCGCTTTGGTTATCGGGGTCAGGATATATCGTACCCCAGGTACAGTTTTATCCTCATACCTTGGCGCAAGAGTAATGTTTTTACCAATCATAACCGGGCTATACGATACTTCGCTATACGTAGTCTTGGTTAAGTCGGTCGGTAATTCAAATACACCCAATGGACGCGATGGTACGCTCCTAGCACTTTCGACCGATCGAGATTGAATGTATTTAAACAGTGTTTCGTCTTGTGCCATGACCGGAATAGGCCTCGATTGCTCGCCTGCTTTAAATACTTCACTGGACCGTGCTAGCATTTTAAGGCGTTCTTCGTTCTTTGCTCTTAATTCGGTTGCAGCAGCTTTTGATTCGGTTGCAGCAGCTTCAATAGGTGCGTTCCGATCACTCTGCTCACTATGGTCTATAAAAACAACCGCCCCACCAGCCAGCCAAAGAGCACCAATTCCGATAAAAGGAAATAAAAAATGACTAGGACGGGACTTATTCGGCCTCGAACTAAGGCTTGTGCGTGTATCTGCACCTAATTGAGGTTTATTCTCTGCTTTTGGTATTTGTGACATATTAGTATAATAACATACTTATGCTTTTTTGTCTAATATAACCTAGCTTCGCTGGCTGGGATATTTTTGGCGAAGTAAGAGTCGTGGGAAATATAGATAATAGCGCCGTGGTATTGGCTAAGGGCATCCTCTAACTCCTCGATGCTAGGCAGGTCTAAGTGGTTAGTTGGCTCGTCCAAGATAAGCACCGAAGGGTTATCTGCCAACATAGATATCAGCTGGAAACGTGCCTTCTGCCCTCCGCTTAGTAGGCGAAGTGGCATTTCTCCGTCGGTGTTGGGGTTAAATAGATAGTCTCCAAGTAGCTGCTTGATCTTTTGGTCATTGATTTTTATATCTTTACTCATAAAAACCTTCTCGATAGCGGCAGATAATGTCAGGTCCAGCAGCTCGCCGGCAATCTCCTGTTCGTAATTACCAATTTTGATCTCTTTTTCGATGATAATATTTCCAGAGAAAACTGTGCTGGCGTATGGCTTGCCCTGCGAAGCAGCTAGTACGGCACTTACTAATGTGGTCTTGCCGGCTCCGTTGCGTCCATGCAAGCGAATCCGCTCGCCCTCGCGCAGCTGAAAGCTGACAGGGTTAAATAAAGCTTCTTCACCGTACCCAAGGGCGAGCTCAAACGCTTCTATCAGCAGACGGCTCGATTTACTAACACTAGAAGTCGTACGAATCTTAATATTCCGCGCTTTGTGCTCTTCGTAAGAACTACTGAGCTTGGTATTCAACCCCTGAGCAGACTCGCGGTCTATCCAGAAGCTCGGCTTGTCCGCCTGACTTAGCCGTTCCAGCTCTTCTTCGGACCGTGTCTGCAAACTCTTAAAGCGATGTATCGTGCCAGGGTCGCGAGCCTTCTCTTTTAGTCGCCGGAAACGGACTATACTATCACGCAGATTCACGATACGGCGCTGTACCACCTCGTATTCATTAACTTCGCTGGTAATCTTTGAGGTATTAGAACGCAGGTAGGCATCGTAATTGCCCTTGAAGCTTATGGAGCGACCATCTCGTATTTCTATAATCCTATTAACTGCCTGGAGCACATCGCGGTCGTGAGTGATAACCGCAACTGCTGCTTGTGCCGACTTAAACCACTCGAGAAATAATTCTTTAGCAGCATAATCCATGTGGTTGGTCGGCTCGTCTATAAGCACAAGATCGGCATTAGCATGTTGCACTTTGACAAGCTCTACGAAGCGTTTTTGACCGCCCGAGAGCTGACCAATAAGGCCGTTCATCTGGTCGTCGTTAAGACCATAGGCTTGCAAACTACGCTTGATGCGATCTTCGACCTCAAAGTAACCAAGTGCTGTAAAGTGCTCAATCGCTTCGCCGAATTCGTGCATTTTGCGCATATTACTACCCATGGTTTCGGGATAGGTATCGATGATATTTTTAAGTTCTGCATACTTGGGTAAGTCGTCCATAATAAATGCCAAGACCGGCTTCTCTTCGTAGCCATGATGTTCTTGTCGAGATGACACGACAATAAGATTCTTGGAAAACTGTAACTCGCCAGAATAATCTACATCGTCCTCCGTAAGTATGTTAAATAGAGTTGTTTTGCCCGTGCCGTTGCGCCCGATGAGTCCCAATTTTTCGCCAGCCTGAACCTGCAGCGAAAAATCCTGATACAAAACTTTGTCGCCGAAAGATTTCTCGTCTATTTGTATATTTGCAATCATAGTTGTCTGACCTGGTCCACCGAAAAACTTTCTACGGTTACCGCATCACTCAGCATAAAATCTCCGACTTTGGTACGCCTTAGGTTGGTCATGTAAGCTCCTACGCCAAGATTTTCGCCTATATCCGAGACAAGCGATCTAATATAAGTGCCGCTGCTTACATCGCACACGAATCTAACCATCGGGTAATCATACGCTACTTCTCGTATATCGTAGATAGTTATGTTGCGGGCTTGGATTACCACTTCTTTACCTTCTCGTGCTAATTGATACGCTCGTTTGCCATCAATTTTGATCGCTGAGTATGCCGGTGGAATCTGGCTGATTAAGCCTATATACCTATTGACCGCCTCCGTTAGGGCTATATTCTCTACCTTTTTATTACTTACCACTACTTTGTCGCCTTCTTCATCGCCAGTGCTGCTATTAACGCCCAACTTCATCTCTACCTCATACGTTTTATCGAGCTTACTAAACTCCTGTGCCCTTTTACAGTAGGATCCGACCACTAATATCATAAGACCAGTAGCTAACGGGTCTAGAGTGCCCGTATGTCCAACTTTTACTTTTTTTAGGCCTGTTTGGTTTTTTAGTATGCCTCGAAGCTTGGCTACAACATCAAAAGATGTCCAACCATTTGGCTTATCAATAAGTACTATTCCATCCATCGATGATGAAGTATACCCTACTGCGGCGGATTAAAGAGAGGATTACTGCCCTGCTCACCTGATGTAGGAGGCATGGGGGGCATAAACGGTGGCGGCTGCATAGGAGGAGCAGTTGGATCGTCGACAGTAACATTTTTATCTGGCGTAACTTCTTCGGGGATAGAACTTGTTTGCGCCAGTAGATCGGCTATAGGGATAGGGATACTAGACTCAGGACTTACATTTTCTGTGAAAGCTGTAGCGTCTTTACCTTGCAAAGGATCAAACACCTCTTCTGGTCCGCCGGTAGCAGTGAGTACGGCTTCGCGTGCGGCATCAGCGTCT
>JBBSJF010000093.1:0-3488 GCA_038257495.1 Saccharimonadales bacterium (SeqCode)
GTCCATCATCAGCCCAATCGTACCAGTAGGAGCAAGCACACTAGCTTGAGAGTTACGCACTCCGTAAAGTTGGCAGAGCTCTACGGCTTCATCCCACGCCGAAGTTGCTGCGTTCAGCAAATCTTCGCTTACTAGACTGGCATCTATCCCAGCTATTGCTGAGCGATGTTTCTTGATAACCCTGATTACTCCGTCACGGTCTTTGTGGTATCCCGCGAATGGACCCACTCGCCGAGCAATTTTTGCACTCGTAGCATAGGCATGACCCGTCATAAGTGCCGTTATAGCTGCGGCCTGCGCACGTCCTTCAGCAGAGTCATACGGGAAGCCCTGTGCCATAAGAAGCGCACCAAGGTTTGCATAGCCCAAGCCAAGCTCACGGTAAGCCCGAGCGTTCTTACCAATGCTCTCTGTAGGATAATCGCTATATCCAACCAGTATTTCCTGGGCGGTAAAAATAAGCTCTACGGTGTGCTTAAACGCTTCACTATTAAAAGTCGTATTATCTTCTTCCAAATAATATAGAAGATTAATACTCGCTAAGTTACATGCCGAGTTATCAAGGTGCATGTACTCGCTGCAGGGGTTGCTGCCGTTTATCCTACCTGCATTGGGGGTGGTGTGCCAATCATTAATGGTCGTATCGAATTGCATACCTGGGTCTGCACACTCCCAGGTAGCCTCTGCAAACTGTCTCAAAAGATCGCGGGCAGGAACTGTTTTTACTACGGAGCCTGTTTTTACTGCTTTTAGATCCCAATTCTTGCCCTCTACGACTGCTTGCATAAACTCATCTGTCACGCGCACTGAGTTATTGGCATTTTGGTACTGTACAGAGAATGCGTCTTTACCATTGAGGCTCATGTCAAAGCCTGCTTCTTGCAAAGAACGAGCTTTGCGTTCTTCGATTGCCTTAGCCCATATAAATTCTTCCACATCTGGATGGTCTATATTAAGTATAACCATTTTTGCTGCACGCCGCGTTTTGCCACCACTCTTAATAGCTCCAGCTGATGCATCTGCTCCCCGCATAAAACTTAGCGGTCCAGAGGCCGAACCACCACTATTACCTAGTGGCTCCGCACTACTACGTATTGGGCTGAGGTTGACCCCAGAACCTGACCCACCCTTAAAAATCATTCCTTCTTCGGTGTACCAGTTTAAAATAGACTGCATAGTATCTTCTACTCCAAGGATAAAACAGGCACTGGCTTGCTGGGCACGGTGCGGAGCACCAATATTAAACCATACTGGCGAATTAAAGGCTGCTCGCTGCGTCGCTAGAATATACTTTAATTCTTCGGTGAAAGTAGCAACTTCTTCTTCGTTTTCGAAGTAACCTTCCTGTTTACCTTGCCTTGCAATCGTATCCACTACACGGTCCACAAGGTCGCGTAGAGAGTTTTCCCGTTCACTGGTACCTGGAGTACCCGTAAAATATTTTTGAGCTACGATATTAATCGCGTTTTGTGTCCAGCCTTCAGGAAAAGACAAGTCTAGTTGCTCAAATACGGGTATATTCGTCATAGGATTAACTATCCTAGAATCAGTTTTGATCCAATTAAGCTGATCGTATGCTTTCTTACCCGGTTTTACATAATAACGCCCCACGCGCAATGTTGCTGTCTGTGCCATTTTTATACCCTCTCACACATTATGATTTTATTAAATTTTTGTTAGAGTGTCGGTCATGGATGCTCTCAACCATCCCTGCACGCTCTCTCACGGTGATTCTTGCCTTAAAAAACACCCTGGGAGAGCATGAAGCCCAACTACTCTGTTGCTACTTTATGTGTTTCACGTTTTTGACGGATCTGAGATAATTCTTTTTCAAAGCTTGCTATGTCTTTGAACCTTCTATATACGCTTGCGAAACGTACATATGCCACATCGTTTAAGATAGCCAGCTGTTCCATCACGAGTTGCCCTATGCGATTTGACGAGACCTCATGCTCACCCAGTTCATAGAGTTGGTTCTCTATATGACTAACGAGCTTATCAAGTTGAAGGCTAGTAACCGTAGTTTTTTCGCATGCTCTATATAAGCCCGAGAGGAGTTTCTCCCGCGAAAAAATTTGCCTTGTGCCATCGGTTTTTGCAACGACAAGCTGAGGACGTTCGAGCCGCTCATACGTCGTAAAACGATGACTACAACTGATACACTCACGACGCCTACGCACCGCATCTCCATCTGCCACATCTCTCGATTCAATAACTTTAGTATCAGACTGTAGGCATTGGGAACATCTCATTTTTCGTCTCTCTTTACTGGCTGTTACTCTTTGTTAATTATTATAGTATATATGTGCAAGACTATATATAGTGTCTATGTTTAGATAATAGTACTACCACTAGCGTTTTACAAGTTTTTATTGGTGTAATATTTATACGTGCCGACACCACCTGAGGTTAGCCTTCTTTAGACGACTTATCGTTCTTTGATGCGCGCTTTGTAAGACGTCTTAGAAATGATGGTTTTGATAGTTCGTCGTCATCGGGCAAATCGGTTTTTACTTGATCATCGTCTGACGACGATGAACTATTACTAGGATGGAACGTGGTACGAACATCCTGATCGCTATCTACGCTTGGCTTATCTTCTTTGGCATGCCACATATCGGTGGTCTCCTCAGCCCCAAAGTGATGAGGATCGTCTTTAGCGATATCAAGATCGGTGTTAATCGAAGACATTTCTTCTTCACTTGCAGAATCGCTAGACTTATTGAGATGCGCATCATTAGCAAACTGATGGGGAGTAGGCGGTGGTGTCCATGTGTTGCCGCTACTAGGTTGAGCACTACGCGTAGGATCAGTTCGACTAGAAAAGTAAGATACATCAAAACCAGTAGCCACTACCGTGACAATAAGCTCACCCTCTAGATCAGGATCAATAGTTGCACCGAATATAATATTTGCCTCTGGATCTGCCGCGTTCGTAATAGTCTCTGCAGCAGTGTTAATCTCGTGCATCGACATATCGTTGCCACCAATAACATTAAACAGAATCCCTCTTGCTCCATCTATAGATACTTCGAGTAATGGCGACTCTACTGCTTGCTGAGCGGCTTCTATTGCCCTGTTTTCGCCACTAGCTCGCCCAATACCCATAAGAGCAGAGCCTGCGTTATTCATAACCGTTTTTACGTCGGCGAAGTCTAGGTTGATAAGACCATGTACGGTGATCAGGTCGGATATACCCTGCACGCCTTGACGTAATACATCATCAGCAACTTTGAATGCTTCTAGTAATGGAGTGGTCTTGTCTATCGTCTGCAACAAGCGGTCATTCGGTATTATTATAAGCGTATCTACGACGTCACGGAGATTATCTATGCCTATTGCAGCGTTACGACGTCGTTTCTCGCCTTCAAAGGCGAAAGGTTTTGTTGCAAAACCCACAACTAAAGCGCCCATATCCTTGGCTATTTGGGCAACGATATGCCCTGCCCCAGTACCAGTACCTCCACCTGCCCCAATTGTTACGAACA
>JBBSJF010000094.1:0-3442 GCA_038257495.1 Saccharimonadales bacterium (SeqCode)
CGAGACACATTCAGCAGATCCGCTATCAAGTACACCATGCGTTGGCTACTAGAAAAAGCTTGCCCCAAAAGCTGCTCCTGCATCGGGTTTAACTCTCCGGCATCTTTTTCGAGCACCATGCTAAGATAGCCCTTTACGCTCGTGAGCGGCGTACGGAGCTGATGTGAAGCCATACTAATGAACTCATCCTTGGTCTCATCCAGCGCCTTCAGCTTTATATTGGTTCTCTGGAGTTCCTTGGTAGCCATATTGATCTTTTCTTGTAGCGTCGCATTAAAGGACTGTATTTCTTCAAATCGCAATGCATTTTGAATCGCAATTACTAATTCATCGGCAACGATGTCTATATTTCTATAATCTTCTTTAGTGTAGGTATTGCCGCTGTTTTTATACCCTAGTACCAGTATGCCTACTCCTTGAGAAGACGCTACATTGTTGCTAAGCTGCGCTACTATAGCTACATTCTTGCTAGCGAGGAGTGTCTTCAGCCGCTGAGCACCGTTTCCCAGGTCTTCAGTAACAACAATGCGCTGCTCGAGAGGCTGCAAATATTCCTTAAGTTCCTCACTTTCTTCGGCTTTGAAAATAGGCTTTGACAGAAGTAACATAGGGGCGTCATTTACTTCGTTCAGAATAAACGTACAAAAAGATGATTTTAAGTTTTGGTTAATAATCTCAGAGGATTTCCTTAATAGTATCTCTATTTCTATAGTGGAAGTAAGTACCTTATTAAGCTGATCAAGAAAAGTCTGGGTGTCGTATGCATCTTGATAAAAAAGCCTATTACTTGTGCGATCAAAATAATGCTTAATCGGCTGGTAAAGTATAGAGCTGACGACAGCGAATCCTATATAAAAAGCTCGTTGGGTGGTAGGCCCTACTTCATTACGGAAAATTAGCTCAAAGAAACCAAAAGCCAATAACCCGTATATAGCTACTATTGTACCCAAGGATAAAAGATAAGCGACCGAACGAGCAACAATTAATTGAATATCAAATAATTTCTGGGAGACCATGGTATAGGCTATGATACTGGCAAATACAAGTGTGTATATAGGACTAATCACTATAAATATTGTGGTTTTTAGTAGTGGTGTAATAGCAAAGTTAGTAATAGGCACAAGAACCCATGTTAGAAAAGAAGCTAGTAATAGAAGACGTAATTGACTTTTTTGTACTCCGCTCGCCGTGGCTAACTTCTCAAAAAATGCCTTGAAAGCCATAAAGATCGAAAAGGTGGCGTGGGCAATAAAAATCAGTATAGCTGGACCAGCTTGCGTAATCGGCAGACCGTTATTAACCGCCACAGAAGTAAACACGAAAGGTGAAAGCGTCACCACTGCGGCTAGTAGGCTAAAAAAACCATATAAAACCAACTCTCGTTTTGAATGTTTCCACTCTGGACTGGGGAAGGTTCGAGCAAACAAATAGTAAAATGCGTTCTGAATAACAACACAAAACAATATCAGCCGCACGACGTAAATCAGGCTAGGTGAATCAAGTAGAGAAATAGTGATGTAATTCGTTAATGCCCAGCCGAGCGTGGCTAAACAAATAAAGGTGAATAGTCTGTTAGTCAGGTTATTGCGACCCTTAAGGTACACAAATAAAGCCAATATGATCTGGGCTATACTCGTAAGTGCAATGATGGCTGTAAGCATAAGTTTACTCTATGGTATGTTAATCTTAGAAGGAAATAAAGCGACGCTTATGATTAAATCAAACTACACCTCTTGGAATATCAACGAAAAAGAGTTTTCAGAAGCTTGGACAGATATTCAGAAGTTACACTTTTTCGCACGCTACGCGGTACTGGCACCGTCAGGGCACAACACTCAGCCCTGGAAACTCAGCACCAAAGAGACATCTTTAGTGCTGTTACTTAATCAAGATCACTACCTGTCAATGGATGGTTCTGGCTTGTTAAGTGTAGAGCCTTGTATAAGCCTCGGCACATTTTTGGAAGTTTTTGACTTGGCAGCACGTGGCTTTGGATACGAACTTGCAATTAAAACCATTTTAGATGGGCATAATGTCGCAGAAATTAGTATACGTACACGGATAACTGCTAAGCCAAAGCTACTCGACGCTATTGTAAAACGAGTTTCTAATAGAAACCCGTACATACAAACCCCCGTTGACCAGATATTATTAAAAGAACTTCATGGCACTAAATTTAGCGGAGTAAAAACTACGACTGTAGTAGATCATCAGGATATTGCATTCGTTGCCAAGCAAACAGAGATAGCAATTGGGTCAATTATGACTAACCCGTTGTATAGAAAAGTTTTAAGTCATTGGGTTCGTACTAACCAAACTCGCAAGTTTGATGGAATGCCAGGCTTTACTCATGGTTTTGGTAACCTTAAATCATTAGCATCTAAGTCAGTAATTCGCTACGCTCCGGCCGGAGGACCACAAGCCAAGAAGTCGGGTGATCTAATCAAGAAATCGGGTGCTTTGATAATTGTGCGTTGCGAGAACAACAGTCAAGAGTCATTTATGAATGCTGGGCGTATATACTCCCGCATTTGCGTCAATGCCCAAATGGCTGGGTTTGCCACCAGCGCACTGGGTGCATCCGTACTTGACAGTAATACTAGGGAAAATATGAAAAAACACTTTAAAATCACCGATCGACCAGTATATTTGATTCGACTTGGTAAAACTAATGTCCGCGCCGAACACTCGCCCCGCTGGCCAATCGAAAAAATCCTTACTTAGGCTGGCGCATGCGGCTCAATAGTTCATCTCTGGTGCCCGAGGGAGCTAACTCGTCGGTCTGAATATTGAATAGTTCAGAAAATTTTATAAAATAACGCCCCAATTTTGGCGTGTTATAAAGCAGAATTTGGCGCACAACGTAAGCTACCAGCCCGCCATCCACCGCAATTGTACTATATAGCTGTGGTCTGCCCACTAATGTTTTTCCCATCTCAAAGACCGATTGTATAGCCCTAGTTGGTATATACTGCTGCCCAACAAGCTGTATAGAGTATCTTTTAATATCCTCTGGCGATATTTCGCCTCTAGCTAGTATTTCCTCGCTTAGATCGCCTAACATTCCATGAAAAATTGGTGCCTCTGGATCTTGATCGTAGCGCTCTACGTCGACCAAAATGTTGTCTCCTAGGCTAGTCAACATCAGTAGAGGTATCCTGTTCTTCTTAGCGTGTAGCCTGAGCTGAACTTTCATCTTGAAATCATCTATCTCGTCGATCACAATGTCTAACTTTGGATCTTCGAAAAATCTATCGATATTGTCTGTAGTTATCCCTTCTGGATAGATGTCTACCGAAGCAAACGGATCTAGCTCGTAGATATGCTCGGCGGTTAAGTCTACTTTTGGTCGGCCGACACTGACCAGAGTCTCACGTAGGCGGTTTAGGTTACTTGTATCCACGACATCGTTGTCGGCAATTTTTATATGCCTAGATATACC
>JBBSJF010000095.1:0-3434 GCA_038257495.1 Saccharimonadales bacterium (SeqCode)
CTTTTTATTACTAGCTAATATGCTAAGTGCGCTTGCTGCAAATAAGTTATTCCCTATATTATATAATATTCTTAACGGTACGGCTCAGCTTATGAGGGTGAGTTTAGCCTTTAATGAGGATTGCAGCTATAACCACCAGAATGGCTGCACCCACTTTCCTTAGTAAATGCCCTCTTTCTTTTAAGAATATATAACTTAGTAGTACCGTTAGCACAATCTGTGAAGTAAGCAGCATAGCTACTCGTGCCGGTTCGGGAGCTGTACGGTACGCATAGTACGCAAATAGAAAGTCCCCTAAGCTGGGGATGGCAGTTAGAACGGGGATAACAACCATTGCCTGTCGATCTGCAGTAGAAATATCTTTCAGTATAATCTTCCATTTAAGTGCAAATACTACTATTGCTGCCCCAAGGTAGGCGATAATAAGATACGTCGCAGCCCCTACTTGCTTGGATATCTCCGCACTGGAAAGCTGGAAAATAGAGAACAGAAATGCCGATAAAACCATCCACGCCAGACCTTTGCAGTGAAACTCAATTTTGCCGGTTACGGCACTAAGTATTGCCAGTACTAGCAAGATGAGTCCGAATACATTTATGATATTTAGATGTAAATTCAGGAAAATAATAGAAATAAAGGCGTTAAAGAAAAGTATAGATGAGAAAGCAATTTGCGCCGTACCGTTGGTTAGATTTTTTATAGCAGCAAAATAGGTAATATTACCCAAGCCCTGCCCTAGCATAACTAGTGCAACTGCAAGCACATTTACATCCGAAAAGTTAAAGTCTAAACCCCCTAAAAAAGGAGACATGACTAGCGCAATAAAAGCTCCAGCCAGCGGCAGTAAAGCGGCCTGAGTATATATAGATACTTTAAGTCTATTAGATAAGACCTTTGTCATGACTCCATAAACAGATCGGAAAAGTATAGACACAAAGGTAAGCACGAGCCAAGTCATTGACTAACTATATCAAAGTAATAGAATTCTCCTCGCAAAGGATATTGATACTCACGTATTAAACGTTATGTATCTTTAAAATGTGGATTATTTCCGCGCGTCTAACTTCATAAGACCAGTAATCGAGGATTCTAAAATGTCATGGTCGCTAGTTATGAGTGTCATATGCTTAGTTACAGCCTGTGCGACTATTGCAACGTCAAAAGGGTCGGCTTGAGGTAAATTTTGTTGCGTCACAAACTGTCGGGCTACTAATGTATCGAAACGTAACTCCAGCAACCGGCCCTCTGATATTTCTTGGTCTACGGCATCAAAATTAATTTTTAGTTTACCTAGTCGCGACTTTATGCTGCACTCAAGTATACTCAAATTTGATATATACACATCGTTTTTAGCGTTTGCGATACACGACCGCGAACGATTCCCCATACGAGCATCGTCAGTGACCCACCAAATAAATGCATTAGTATCGAGCAACAAGATCATGTGCAGTGTTTAGTAATCCACTTACTATTTATTACCAATCTCGTCCCATAAAGCTAAAAATGGTTTGTCGAAGTCATCACTAACCCATATTTCGCCCTTTAAAGCTCCAGGCACACGCGGGGTATTAACTTGTGCCAACGGAACAATTTTGGCAACAGCTTTACCGTGTTTACCTAGTAAAATTTCTTTACCACCAATAGCCTGCTCCAAGTATTTAGAGTAATGCGTCTTCAGCTCGTGTACGTTTACCACGGTATCCATATGCTTATGGTAACAAAACGGACTAGCTTAGTCAAGTATTTTTGTATTTACGGTGGTGATTACTTGAAAATCTATTGCTAGGAAATTACGTGGGGTTCACTCGTCTGCGGGGGCGAGGAGGTCGTTGGCTTACGAAATGCTTTCGATTGACGAGTAATATAATGAGACCATCGAATAGTACAAAATAGACTGGGAATAAGATAGTCGTAGCTGTTTTTTTAGTACTTGCTAGGATGCTAAGCGCGCTTGCTGCAAAAAAGAAATACCAGTGATATGCCCTTTCGCTATTTGGGTCTTTAACTACTCGCCATAAGGTCGGAATGCCACCCACGAAATGCGCTACCAAGCTAATGACGAGACCTACGTATGGTTCGCGCAGTAATGCCCAGGTAAGTCCGCTAATGAGTAGTAGAGCGAGGCTCAGCTTTTCCGCTAATCCGAAGTCGCGCGAGCCTTTTTTATAGCTCACTACAAAAACCGCTGCATTACCAAAAAACAGCGTTCCAGCTAGGATTACCGACGCTTCGCTACCTTTACCTAGCAACACGCCCGCAAAACTGTTGATCCCCAGCAAAAACCAGACGCCTCTGCTAAAAAAGCTAGGCACATAGTGGTCGTATAGCATCTGATAGAAGGCTACGCCGTACGTTGCGATGCCAAGCAGTAATATAAGTACATGTAGAAAACCTTGCATGCTATTAAGCATACCATCCGGTAAATAATTATGTAGGAGGCTCCGACTATGAATACGTTAGAACTAAGCTGTTCGATTTGTCGGAAGCATACGACGCGCCACTTCGGCAGTACCAGATAGAACCAAACCTAAAAAACCTGCCCCAGATAGTAAGTTAGTTAAAGCACCTCCACTCGCTTCTGTGGAAATGCCAAGTAGTGCGACTCCACCAAGCCCAGCCCAATTTCGTACTTTTTCTGCACTGCGTGTTCGTTCATTAAGAGACATACTATTCATATTACTATCGAGACAATATATTTACAATAAAACATGTAAGCCATTATTAATAATCTAGAAGTTGAGGAGGTGGTCTGTGCGCTGGTGCGGCGGTCTGGTATGACCCAGACCGCCGCACGTCAGCATGATCAGCCGAAGACGCGCAGCCGCACCTGGACGGTGCAGTAGCGTGGTGAGCCAGGCTCATCGGCCATGTCTCGTGCAACATCCCGAGCTCTCCCCTAGCAGGGTCGAGCACGTAGCCCTCGACGAGGGCGTGGGCTGATCCGAGTTGAGCCACGGCACCGTCCGACGCGATGATGTCGAGGATCTCGTGACGGGTTCGGAGCTCAGCTGCCGTGAGGTAGTGAGCACGGTAGTTGTTGCTGCGTGACCATGCGACGAAGTTCTCGAGCCAGTTGATGAAGCTCTCTGCCTTCGTCCTCGAGCAGCCGGTCTCCTGGCAGATAGCGTCGATCACAACGCCTTTGCTGGGTCGAGGGCTGACCTGGTCGGGCGCCGTTGAGGGTGCCGTTCCAAGATGGGTCAACGTGGTCAAAAGACCACCTCCTTCATGTGTCGCCCGATCTGGGCGATAAAATAATTTTAAACCATAGCAAAAGGTTTTGTCAATAATTTCGACTTGGCTCATCTAAAATCTTTCCCAAATAGGTATCGTTAGCTCATATAAAATGTTTCCCAAAACACCTTGTAGTCGTACGCTGTCGGCACTATGAGTACAAGTGTAAAGGTCTATCCAATGAGCCGACTATCCCGCCA
>JBBSJF010000096.1:0-3390 GCA_038257495.1 Saccharimonadales bacterium (SeqCode)
CGAATTCTAGTTGGGAGTCGGGGTACGTTAGACGGGCATCTACCCCGTCTACAGCTTTACCAGCAGTATCTAGGCGTAGTTGTATGTTGAAGCTCGCGTCTTTTTGAATGCTTGCGGTGGGTGGGGTTATGAAGAGGGTTGCAGTAGCTACGGCAGCATTGTTGACATTACTCGTAACTATAGCTGACGAACCTATGTTCCCTGCGGCATCGTAGGCTTTAGTCTGTATAGCATGCGAGCCATTTGAAACTGTTGTAGTGTTCCAAGCATAACTGTAAGGAGAGGTAGTATCTGTCGTCTTTAGTACGCCATCTATGAGAAAATCTACTTTAGTGACAGCTACATTGTCACTTGCATTGGCGGTAACAGTATATGTGCTAGAGATAGTAGCGTTAGCGGCTGGAGCGGTTATGTTTGTTGTGGGATTAGTGGTATCGGTGGGTGGAGTAGTAACATTATTAACTGTTACGGGTATTACTGAAGACGGCCCAGAGTTCCCTGCTGCATCATATGCTCTAACTTGAACAGTGTGGGAGCCATTAGTGACGATTGTAGTATCCCAATCATAGCTATACGGAGCTGTAGTATCTGCTGTCTTCATGACGCCATCTATAAGGAAGTCTACTTTAGTAACCGATACATTGTCTGTAGCAGTTGCGCTGACAGTAGCAGTAGCAGAAACGGTAGAATTAGCAACCGGAGAAGAAATAGTAGATGATGGCGGAGTGATGTCGGAAGGAGGCGGGTCGGTTATCCCTGTAGCGGGCAATGCTTTGGCTTGTAGAGCTTGGTCGTAAACTGCCAACTGCTGAGGAGTCAAGTAAACACTGCTTGCATACGGTCCACTAGGGTTATCGTAGCCAAGTGGCATCTCTACTAAGCCTGCACCGTTCTCGGCAGCCCAGCTTAATATTTCACCAAGTGTATTACCAGATTCTGAGATTTTTTTGGGGGTAGCTGTTTGGAAATAAATGGGCGCACCGGCACATTTGATTTTAGTATACATACGGGCATAGAAGTCCCTGCTTTTCCATCCGGAGGCACCTATATCTGAGCACGCATATACAGTTTCTTTTTTACCTATGGAGTTGTTACCCAGCACACAACGAGGTCCTAAGACGGCTCGACACTCTTCTATGTACTGCTCCGTATAATCTTCGTTAATCACAAACTTAGCTGGGTTACCCCCACTGGCTGGAACAAATTCATCATATGGATTAAGAGCTGTAGACGATCGTGTTGTCGTCCAGGCTTTATGTGCAACCAGGGCATCGCTATTGCAGTCCTTGTTCATTCTCTCGTTGTAACCAGCAGATACATAAGCAGCCATATTTGCTGCCTCAGAATTTTGTCTAAGCATAGGCTCTGCAAACGTTGTCATACAACCAGAAATAAGTACTTCTTCAATTTCGGGTACACCATCATACTTTGCTGCCATTTTAGCCATAAAATCCTTATAAGCCTGACGATGATTAACTTCCCAAAAATGCCCAACAGTCCCACACTTAGGGGGAGTGGCTCTACTGTTACAAATTTCGAATGGACCTTGCTGACCAGCGGTGACTGGCAAATTTTTAGCCCATTCCGGCGCGTTTAGACCAGCATAAATACGCAGTCTCAGACGCACATTTGTTCCTCGCACATTAGAAATCGCCCGATCAATAGAGTTATTAGCTACGATAGGTCCACCCTGCACCGGCTGAAGCTGAGCCCATTCAGTGTCTGTCCTTGTACTGTCATAATTTTTAACAACAAACCCGTTAACCGGATTAGGATAATATGCTTTATTATCTGGTTGACCTTGCCTGTCTACAACTCCTCCATGCTGAGCTTTTATGGGAGTTGCAGCTCGACTTAGTACGAATAAATAGGTTCCTATTGCTGCAAATAATAAAACAAAGCATATCATTGCGATTTTTTTTACCGATGGCGTACGCCTATATGTATGTGATAAATTTGTTACTTTTGTTTTAACTACATGTAATTTTTTCATACTTTTATATTTAACCTTCTTGCGTGACCCTTCGTGCTTCATAAATAATCTCACACTATCTTATGAGATTATTATTTCATACTTAAGCGTAATAAACTACTCGATATTGAATCACTATATAAAGAAGGCTAGGTTGTTGATTCTATTCTTGAGGCGCCGCTTCGAGTGTTACTTTTATTTGTTGCTCTTTGCCGTCACGATAAACCGTAAGAGTAACCGTATCATCTACAGAGTGTTTTCCTAGTAATGAGACTAGACTATTATCTTGATCCACAGCTTGGTCGTCGACCTTCGTGATAATATCTTTTTCTTTTAGACCTGCTTTTGCTGCAGGGCTATTTGGTAGTATTGGCTCATCAGTTTGGCGCGGTGCAATATATGCTCCACGTTTCACATCTAGATTAAACTCAAAGGCGATATCGTCAGTTAATATAATATAGCGCACACCCAAATATGGACGCAGGAGCTTACCTTTTTCTAGAACACTTTTTATAAGTCCAGTTACGTCATTTATGGGAATAGCAAAGCCGATGTTCTCTGCTCCACCACCAGCTACAGCCGTGTTGATGCCTATGACTTCTCCACTAATATTGACGAGTGGACCACCGGAGTTACCTTGATTAATCGACGCGTCTGTCTGAAACAGATTCTGTAGTGTCTCACTACTCGTTTCATCGCCCGCTTCGACTGTACGGCCAAATCCAGACAAAATTCCTGACGTTACAGTATTCTGAAATTGTCCGAGTGCATTACCTATAGCCACTACCTTGTCTCCAACTTGCATTTTACTTGAGTCACCAATTTTTGCCGGCTTCAGGTCTTTACCCTTCTTGTCCTTTACTTTTAGGAACGCGACATCAAGCGAGTCGTTCTCGCGGGTTCTGCCTATCACTTCGACTTCCGTTAATTCGGTTCCATCAGACAACGTAACGGATACCGCAGACGTCCCTTGCGGAACCACATGTCTGTTTGTAACGATAACACCGTCGGCATTGAGAATAATACCTGTGCCTGCGCTTCGAGATTCGAGCTGTCTTGTACGTCCAAATCTATCAGTTCGAGCAGCTCCCTGACCGGTAACATTTACGGATACAACCGACAGACCAACATCTTTTGCAAGCTGGCTAATCACCTGGCTTTCGTTAAGCACAAGCTGTTGACGTTGCTCAGTACTGCCATTTTGCAGATTTTGCGAACGAGCACTGGAACCTATCCAGCCTCCTCCGAATCCTGCAGCTGTAGCCAAAAATAACATTGCAACGGTAGTTACAGGAAGCTGTCTCTTATTTACTATAGGCACGTTGGGTTTTTCTTCCACTACTTTAAATCTCCTAAAATCTATTTCTTATAGTACCAACTGATAAGACCATCTCTATAAGTACTATTGAAACGGTAGC
>JBBSJF010000097.1:0-3320 GCA_038257495.1 Saccharimonadales bacterium (SeqCode)
AGCCGACGGTCCCGGCCTGCCCGGGGGAGAGGTTCGGGCCTCGACCTCCGGCGGGCCGACCGTGGAAGGGCACACGGGGCACGAAAAGACCCCGCCGGAGAACCGACGGGGTCAGGGTGTGAACATGAGGTGTTTGGTGGGTGATGAGGGACTCGAACCCCCGACCCTCTCGGTGTAAACGAGATGCTCTAGCCAACTGAGCTAATCACCCATTGTACTGCAAGTAACGACCAAAATCATACCATACCACTCAGTTATTAGCTATATATTATGAAAATATGAGCTTCTTGCTGTATGGTAGAAGTATGGACTTAAAACCGTATTATAAACAAATAGCTAGTTTGCTTCGTAAAGCTTCCGAGGTAGTTAAGACCGAGATGCAAGAAAAGCAAAACCTTATTCCTCGTAGAGAGAACGAAATCAAAGATGCACAGAGAGAACTTAAGAAGCAAGAGCATGATATTGAAAGACACGCAGTAAATACAGAAGAAGCCGCAATGAAAACCTTATTATTAAAACAAGCCTTAGATACTCGCCAAAATGCTAAAGATAAAGACAGAGAGATTAATGATGTACGGATAGCGCTACAGTCAGATGTAGACTCCCTTAAGTCCCTATACGATAAGCTCACCCAAGAAGCCAGCGACTACGAGACAAGAACATAAAAATATCCCGAAATCGACATTATCATTAACTCTGATCCTATATTTTATGCACTAGACTCATTGGCCTGCCAGCCAAATTAGACTTTATCAACTCGTGCACTTTCCGTTCAACCTCATCCTTAGCATGTTTTGTTATCTTATAGCTTCTGCCTTTTGGATCAGTGACTTTCCAATACGTATAGTTGGGAGCATCTGCCAGCCACTTTGGCGTGTAGCGTTTGGCCGCCATATTTATTACAAGATCGCAGTCGGTGATCATATTGTGGGTAAGCTGGGTCTGACGTTTATCTTCAATGTTATAACCGGCATCGCGCATGACATCGAGCGTAAAGGACGCCACGCCTGGACGTTTGTCGAATTCATCGAGCGTCTCACCCTCGCCGTTCACATGCGTACCTGCCGAACATGCAGTAGTCGAATTGGTCAGACGGTTATATATCGCTTCAGCGATTTGACTGCGGCAGTTGTTGCCTTTGCATATAAACAATACCTTCATTTTATAATAATAACTTATCTGATGGCCTCATAGCTCATTTAACTAGAGAGGATAGATTATTCTAAACCAATGAAAGGCTTTATTCTAACTGCCACGGCCATGCCTTTATAGCCTTGGCGGGGGTCATAGTCTTAATTATGGTTAGTGGTCGCAATCTCAACTTTATCAAAATCATCATACAGACTTTCAATATCACTTTTTTGCGAGTGGTACAGCAGGAGTGTTCGTCATCATGCCCGCAAAATAGCCGACAGGGCTAAGCATATCAACGATAGTGAGCATTCTTCTGGTGCCCAGGGAGGGACTCGAACCCTCAAGACTTGTGGTCATTTGATTTTAAGTCAAACGCGTATACCAATTCCGCCACCTGGGCACAATATTGTCAAATATATGTTATTGGAGGCGCCGACCGGGCTCGAACCGGTAAAAAAAGGTTTTGCAGACCTTTGCGTTACCATTCCGCCACAGCGCCAATAGGTAGTAACTAGTCTTAATGTTAACTGTGAAAGCAGTATTATCCAAATACTTTATTGCACTGCAAAATAGCTTTGCTGTACAGTAGGCTTATGAAAGCGTGTAGTGTTTGTGGAATATTAAAGGAGAGTGCAGACTTTTTCTTTCGGAATAAGCATACTGAGACGCTTCATTCCCAGTGCAAGCAGTGCTATACTACAAAGCGTCAAAAAACATGGCAGGACTATTATTATAAGCATGGCAGTAAATATCGTGAGAATGCGGTTGAGCGTAACAGGAAGGCTAAGAATATCTTAAGACTAAACATGCTAGATTACTTGTCTGATAAATCTTGTGCAGTGTGTGGTATAAAAGATAGGAGGGTGCTAGAGTTTGATCATATAGATCCTGCCCTAAAATCGTTTAGTATCGCACGAGGTATTACATGCGCTCTTAGCTGGAGTAGCATACTTATAGAAATAAAAAAATGCCAAGTCCTTTGCGCAAATTGTCACAAGATTAAGACTGGATTAGAGCAAAATTGGTATAGAAATACATAGCGTTAAAATCATATGACCTAAAATATTTGACTCGGCTAAATGGGGTGCATTACCGGATTTTAATATCCAGTGATGTAGTATTTTTAAGTGATACAAGGAGTGTTATTGACACTAACAGTTTTGATTCTCGGATACCGCTGCCTATAACAACATGCTCGGTATTTAATACGGCACTATCTATGAGTATTGGCCACTCGGCTGGCAACCCAATAGGGGTAATGCCGCCGTATGCCATACCTGTTAAGTCAACAGCCTTGTCCATAGACGCAAATGATATCTTTCGTGCTCCTAAGTGCTTTCGGATAATCCCATTAACATCAGCTTTAGTTGTGGCTAAGGTCACACAGGCTGCATACCAGACTTTATCTGCTCTTTTAGCTTCAACTACTATGCAATTAGCCGAGACGTCTACACCTATCTTGTAATGTTCACAAAAAGCAGCCGTATCCGCTAGGCTCGGATCAATTTTAGCGACCAAGACATTCTTAAGCCCAAAGTCGGATACTGCATTCCCCACAGGTTTAGCTACCAAGTCTAAATTGTCCTCGACAGCCGTAAACTCTAAATCCCCAAGCTTCATGATTATATATTACCCTCTTTTCATAATTTAGCTTGCGATAACGCATTTTTGGCGGCTTCGAGCTCATCAATTCTCATTCCGTGGCCCGAGTATGTAAGTTCATTATATAACTCAATGACAGCATATATCCCAGCTAACTCACAGTTTATGCTACCAATAATACAGTAAAGCTTCTCCCTTTTTAGTTTTATCAAAACTCGCGGCTCTTCGGAGAACTCTTCGTCTGTGCATAGTATTGCGTGGAAAAGATGCTCCGCTTCATCTACAAATCTTTTACGAGCTAGCCTACCCAATTCAGGCGCTACATGATCCTGCAAAGTTAGGGCTTCTATAACATCAAAAGAGATTGCTACCGTGTTACCAGAAGACTGTACAAACATAATTATATTTTGACATATGTGTTATAGTAAATCAAAATTACGGGGCCCGTTCGTAGCCCTCAATCCGAACACCCCACACTTACCGCGTAGGAAATGAATCCGAACACTTTCACTTTTTAAGCTTTGCTTTGTAAGCGATACTCTTTCAAACACTCCTGCGGTGTCCTGTAGCCTAATACTTCCATC
>JBBSJF010000098.1:0-3284 GCA_038257495.1 Saccharimonadales bacterium (SeqCode)
AAAGTGATAAGCATACGCTCCTGCTTATGCGGTGGCTTGCAATTACTAATGCTATGTATTTATTCGACATTGAATACGCCGATGAATTATTATGCGATTTTCCTCTAACATTGGAGGAGGTTGTTTTTTTTGAGAAGTTGATATACATGGGGATGGCAGAATTTCGGATAGTAAATAACATCCCTACCTCGTTAAAAACGTCTGTAGCGGGGTCTGGTAATGAGATTCTTAAAGATTTTGTTAAACCAAGCGAGTCTCTCATACCCGGGGTATTGCTACTCAATGGAGGAGGTAAAGACGGTGCCGTAGCAGCTTATATACTTGATAATGCTGGTATTAATTTTAAGTGGTGCATGTTAAATACCTCTGTTGCCCAACAAAGCATCGTAGAACATATACCTCATGATTTTGTGCAAAAAAAGCGTATGCTAGATCCTCGACGTAAACAAGGAAAATATGCTGGACATCAGCCGACAAGCGCCTCCATTGCTTTTAGTGCACTCCTATGTGGCTATGCAAGTGATAATGGCACCATCATTACGGCTAATGAAGCCTCTGCAAACGAACCAAACCAAATGGTTGAAGGCATTGCTATTAACCATCAATACACAAAATCTATTGAGTTCGAGCGTGATCTTCAGTTACTCTTACAACATTTTAATATACCTCTTCGTTACTTCAGTTTACTCCGACCATTACATGAAATGCATATAGTTCGCTTAGCAAATTTATTACCTAAAACCGTGCTAACGTCCTTTATAAGTTGTAATCATGGTTTTAAAAAAGGGGTATGGTGCCTAAGTTGTGCCAAGTGCGCCTTTGTTGCACTCGCTACTACTGCGATATCAGCTGATATGCCTCAAAAAATATGGGGTAAAGATGTTATTAACGAGGTTGCGCTATTCGACCATATTGTAGACCTTGTTAACCCCAATAAAATAAAGCCCATGGAATGCGTTGGAACCCTTGATGAATGCCAATTAGCAGGAGCTATGATTTTAGAGAGAGGTAAACCCGAGCTCAAAAAGCCTCTAAATAATTTGTTTGAACAATACTGCGGTAAAATTTCTAATACAAGCCTACTAAGTACATTTTCCGCTGATCACTTATTGCCCAGCGACTTCCAAAAAATCGTATGGCAATACGAGCATACACTATAGTAACGCTCATACTACTGATTAACACTTTGTACCCTGACAAAAGCAAAGACGATTACCGCGCCTAATATAATGACTATAGCCAGAACCATGGTTATGAAGCCATTTTGCGAATTTCTCACTGGTGGGTATCCTTAGACTCTTTATTACGTGACAAGACATATATGGCTATAGCTATTATGACTACCGCTAAGAAACCGAGTGCGGCAAATGCTAGTTCTCGGAGCTGGTAAAGAATGGCAAGAGTGGCACCTAGTAGTCCCCACCATGTTACGTATCTACGACTAATGACCATACCAAATAATAATAAACCAATGTGCTCGGCAATGAAAAGATAACCATAAAAAGCTCCGGCGTCGCCCAGTGCTTGGAAAAATAGCGGTACGCTTAGTACTAAAAGGGCTGAGATAGTGTAGGCTTTTTCAGCCTCACTATCTTTTAGCCGGTTACGGTGCCATGCAAAACCAGCAAGTAAAGCTGCCCATAAATGCGAGTAAAGCTGCACCTCTCGAGCACCTGCAATGTATAACCACCACTGTGCTGCAAGCAATATAATCGCACAGCCCCATTCTTTATAAATAGTTTTGTACTTTACCACACCTTGATGCACAATGATTGATCCGATGAGTGCCAAGTCTATGACCATTGGCAAGCGTACTTGACCGAAGAATACCGCACCAGACACTCCCGCCACCAATCCTCCAATAGACCCAGTGAGCCATATTTGAGAGCTCTTAGACTCTTGATTGGCTTGGGACACGTACATTTTGTAGTAGCCACATGCCATGAGCCCCCATACTCCCGGTATGATGAGTGCCATGTCTAAAGTTGCGTATAGGCTTAGTTGCCAGAGCACTACCCCGTATTGTGCAACTATTGATAAACCTAAGTATCCGCTATCTGAACGTCTCCTGTATTCCCAAAATGTAGTAGCTGCAAATAGCATGGCATTCATTACGGCCATCTGGTTTGAAGAACCTGTAAAAAGTGCGCTCGCAGCACCATATACAAAGAGTATTATCGCCGATCCAGACCACATGCTCCGGTGCTCATTATCTGGCCAAGCGTAGCTCATCCAGTAATGTAGCAGCCCCGTAGTTGCAAGGACTAAGGGTGCTATGAGCTCACGTTTGTAAGGGGGCAATATAAAGATCAGCCATATGCTAGCGGCATGCTGTAGAACAATAGAAAAGACGCCTAATCCTAAATCGCGCCGCCTATAACTCTCAAGCGCAAGTAGCCCGGCAGCCAATACAAGATCTGCGAGCATAACTAATTTTGTGCCATCGATTATCACCGCACTGGATGCCCCTAGTAGAAGGGAAAAACAGGCAGCAGCAAACCACAAATCCTTATCTTTCTGGTACGGCCATGCTCTTGAAAGTACGTATTGAGCTATTCCTAGCACAGCAAGTAATGACGGAGCGATGATGTCCCTGTTTGCGCCAGGTAACAAACCAATCAACCAAACCATGGCTCCTATTTGGGACATTTGAGAAACTACGAGCAAGCCACTATCGCGGCGCCTATATGATTCGCCAAGTGTAATAGATGCAAACACGACAAGCGATATAAGCATGGGCCAGACGTTTGGCGAGTCGCCCGCAAAAAATACGCATAAGGCACCAAGCAAGCTCCCGACCATGGCGCCATTTGTATAATAAGCGCTCTCCTCACGAGAAGATCTAAGATAAGCTACTACGTATTGGACCACAGATAAAGCAACAAAAAGCATAGAGCCGTACCAAGCTTGTTTGTCGTCGGCAAAGCCAAACGAACCGCATACTACCGCTACATACTGCAAAGTAATAGATACACTCCTGAAGCTACTACGTCCTTCGTAACGAGCCAATAGCTCTGCCACAACAGCCATGGCTATACTAGCCACCAAGCCTATACGCCATCCCGCAAATAATGCTGCGGCGTAGCCGATTGTTAGCGCGCTAAGATACGAATACCGATAAATGATAGCTAACGGGCTCTGCACCACATGCCGGATTCTCTGACCAAAGAAGAAGACTGAGAGACCAAAATAAGCCATAGCGTACTGGTACGGTTGCCACTGCGGATCTTGCCAGTAAAGTGCCATGACTGCTACCCATATAAATAATAAGATTGATCCTATGC
>JBBSJF010000099.1:0-3279 GCA_038257495.1 Saccharimonadales bacterium (SeqCode)
CATCTACGCCTCTAGCACCCGAGATTACAACTCCGACTACTACTACCACGCCGCCATCCATTGAGCCCGTCGTTACGCCTAAGACCACTATTGCTCCAGTTACGACTATTGCCACTGTAGCACCGACTACTACACCTACAGCTATATATCGAAATCAGCACCAGCGTAATATTTCCAAGCCATATATCTTCCAAATGAACGGAGAAAAAATTAGCGACATAGTAGCTAAGCTTCGCAAGGAACTGGGCGAAGATTGGGATGCGGCCACTCTGCAGAGTGCTGTGCCAAATATTAGAGACGGATATATAGGTAGCATACGAGTAAATGATTGCCCAAACGAGAATGCACGACTCGTTAAATTAGGCGATACGCCAGAAAGATATCTGAAACTAGGTATGACCATGTCGACTTTAACGTATTTCAACAAAGGACCGATTGAATACACCCCGAGCATATGCTTACAAGACAAACCGGATGTAAAGCAAGGATCAAGTGCAACAGCAGGTAGCAAGTAAAAGGAGAATGAATATGAGAGAAGGAATAAGAAATGGTAACAGAGTACTTTCAGATGAAGAAGTATATCGGCTGGCAAGAGAGGCAGCAAACAACCAATTAAATACACCTGCAGGTGATGAGTCTGGCGAAGGCGCACAACATTCTGTAGGAAACGTATTAGTCAGTGTAGCTAAGCCAACGGTTGCCGGTGTAGTTGCAGTTACTATTTTAGCCGGCATGAATGCCAGTCCTGCCGCTGCTGAAGGCAAAAAAACTAGCGACGATCCTAAACCTAAGGTGGTTGTAGTAGATGATGGCGATACCCTATGGGATATCAGCCGAGCTAATGACACAACTGTAGATGAAATCCTTAAAATACCTGGCAATAGAAAATTTGTAATAGATCCAGATTTAATTCATAAGAAAGATAAAGTAGTGGTCGAGAATCCCGATGCTACCCCAGCTCCTCAAGCACAAGCAACAGATACGACTACTGAGCCTCAAGCTCCAGATACTCCAACGGGTAAGAAAAAACATGAGACTACTAAGGGGCGTACCCAAATTGTTAAAAGGAAGCCGCGAGATACCCCTGCTGCTCCAAAGCTTCAATCACCTAATATCACACCTCCTAAAACTGACATAACACCTCCCCCGACCGATCCACTATCAATACCCGAAAATATAAATCCTAATACTAGTGATGCTGACGAGGAGAGAGATAACAGCAACCAAGCAGATACTCCTCCAAAAGATAATAGGATTGAAGAAATCCCACCTCAAGCAGCTACGCCACTTTCGCCACCCGCTGCCAAACCAGCTAACGACCCAAATATTCTGCATACGCCACCTGCTAACGGAAGAAATGCATTAGATGACGCATTACAGGCGATTGATAATATAAATCCAGCCCTACCTGCACCAAACGCCACTCAAACAGACAATATGCATGAAGTAGGTGCTCCGCCAGCTAATATAGATGCCGGACCTCACGCAGAAGTAACTGACCTTTCAGTAAAAGAAGTACGAGGCAATAATGTAGCCGGTCTAGATGATGTACTAGTTGAGATTGCATCAGCCCTAGCAGTTCCAACAAAGCCTGTAGCACCGGTTATGTCTGACACCCAGCCACCATCATCTATCGAGACAAGTATTACACCGGGAGCATACATAGATAAGGACGAAGGAGGTATCGATAGTGTGTTAGCGCAACTTGATGAGTTATCCAAACAACCTGACGCCCCAACATTACAGGATACTGCAACCGAAACACCCGCCAGCCCTCCACCAACAGAGACTAACCCTGCTACTAACGAGCCAACCCGCGACGAAGTATTGGCAAAAGTTAGTCCACAGTACCATGAAGTAGTACGTCAAAAACCTACTATAGAAGAAGCTATTAAAAATTATGACAGCTATGCCCAAAGACATAATAAGAAGAAGGATTTTGGACCAGAATTATCTGGAGAAGACATTGCAAGGCTCGCATATGCAGAAGGTTTTCGTGATGAGGACCTGGTTATAGCCGTTGCTTTAGGCAAATTCTCAGAAGGCGGCGGGCGCCCTTTTGTAGTAAATACTGCTGATTCTAAAAACGGATATTTACATGTCGCTGTGGGTATTATGCAAATATTGCACGCCGAAGAATGGAAAAAAGATCCAATACGCGATCCAAATGCCAACCTAGACCCACAAACAAACATAAAAAATGCCTACACTATTTGGAAGGCCCAAAAATGGCAGCCATGGCAGGCATTTACAAATGGGGATTACAAAAAATACATGGACGAAGCCAAAAAAGCTGTCGAAGCAGCTGGCTTACTTAATAGTGCTCCTGACGACAATTCGACTGTACCAGCTTCGCCTGAAGCTAATGATACTGCATCACCCAAGCCTGAGGTAAAAAAGCCAGAAGCTCCAAGGAGAAAAATGACTAGTGCTGAAAAAAAGCAAAAAGCTAAAGAATACGAAGCAATGAAAACTCCGGAAGTTCGCGATACTATGAAAAACCTAAAAGATAAACATCATAATACAAGCGGTTTGTTAACACCCCAAGAGCTAACAGTCATTGATCCAAATAAATGGGGAGGACATAGAGTCAACCCTATTGCCGTTGAAAGCTTTCTGCAGATGAATGAAGCATACAAGGCTCGTTTTGGAAAAGATATCAGCCTTACAGATTCTTATCGAGATTTCGCGCTTCAAGAAGTTACTAAACGAAAAAAACGCTCGAAGGCTGCTACGGCTGGGCGGTCAAATCATGGGTGGGGATTTGCAATAGATTTTGGCGGAGGTATTAATACGTTTGGAACAGCACAATACAACTGGATGAAAGAAAACGCTCACAACTTTGGCTGGAGCCACCCATATTGGGCAGAGCCAAATGGCGGTAACCCAGAAGCTTGGCACTGGGAATATACAGGCTTATTCAACAGCACTTCTAAAACTAGCTCTACAGCAACTGTTAATCCTGCGCCAGCAGCGGAAGCACCCTCTCTTCTTCCACAAGCATCAATAGAAACTAGCGTAGCCAACTCCCCTAGCCCACTGAGCGCACGTATCATCGGGGGACGCACGGTTGTTACATCACCAAGAGATTTACAGTTGTCATTAGATGATTTAGTAAATTTCTTAACCTAAATATCTAAATAGATACCCACGGGTAAACCCGTGGTGCTTAGGTCGGAATACAATTAGAGCGTTAGCTCTAATTGGTCTGCATCCTGGATACCCTGATGTTCTACGTAGTGCTTGATAGTCGCTTCATCTAGACCGATACTGCTGACA
>JBBSJF010000100.1:0-3172 GCA_038257495.1 Saccharimonadales bacterium (SeqCode)
ATCTCCTTTTGCTAATGAACTAGGGGCGAGGGCATATGCTGAGAGCATACAAGATACTATTACATTCGATACCCCAAAAATTATAAACACAGAAAGTGAAGTAATGCGTGTCGTCAGCAACGTTGCCAAGTTATCTTTTGATCATACTTTTCAAACGGGAGCGGTGCTCGCTCGTAGTCGTGAAAAAAAATATGAAGTACTACTACAAACGTATAATAAGGTCATACCATATCAGTCGTACGCCATGCACCATGGAGCGTCCAGAGAAGTTAACTTTTCTCCTCCGAACGACCTAAATCATTATGATACTGTTCATGCGGAGGTAGAAATGCTTATAGAAGCTCAGAAGGGTATGATAGATCTAAATGGTTGCACGCTTTTTATCAACCTCATGCCTTGCCCTACGTGTAGTCGAATGCTCGCAGAGACAGATATTGCAGAAATAGTGTACCAACTCGACCATTCCGATGGGTATGCGCTAAGAATGCTAAAGAGCGCAGGCAAGATTCTGCGTAGAGTAGTAATATAGATATATGGCACACCCAGAAACACAGTATTTACGGCTATTATCTGATATTTTGAAGGATGGAAAGAGTAAGAACACTCGTGGGGTGGTGGGTATTAAGTCGATATTCGGTTACCAACTTCGCTTTGATATGCGTCATGGTTTTCCTCTCCTAACAACTAAGAAAATGCCTTTTAAGATTCTCATGCACGAATTATTATGGTTCGTATCTGGTAGCTCTAATATTGAGTATCTGCAAGATCATAAAATACATTATTGGGACGATTTTGCAGATAAAAACTTAAACCTTGGTCCTGTTTACGGCGTACAGTGGCGTAAATGGAAAAATCTTGATGGTAGCGAAACAGATCAACTTGCCTGGGCGATAGATCAACTAAAGAATAACCCGGATTCTAAGGCGATATTAGTAAGTGCCTGGAATGTGTCCGACCTCGAGGCTATGCGGTTACCTCCTTGCCATACCATGTTCCAGTTAGACGTCACAAAGGGTAAGTTAAGGATGCAGCTATACCAACGCTCATCGGATGTATTCTTAGGTCTGCCATTTAATATTGCTCAGTATGCATTATTGCTAGAGATGATTGCTTTTCTTACAGGACTAGAAGCAAGAGAACTCATTGTTTGCATTGGCAATGCACATTTATATCGAAACCATCTTGAGCAAGCAAAAGAACAAATTGCGCGCACGCCGTTCGCCTTCTCTAAGCTTAGCCTGGTAGGCAATCCGAAAACTATTGATGACTTCACCGAAGAAAACTTTGTATTATCTAATTACACTGCACATGATCACATCAAAGCACCTCTAGTGATTCTGTAGAGATTCGTACAAATTAAGGTGTTCTTTAGCCATTCGCTCTAACGTATAATCTTCTTCAAACGCTATACGACACTGCTTACGGTCTATTTCGTGGATAGTCGCTAAGGCTTCTGATAAATTTGCAGCCGTTTTATCCTCATATAATTTTTTCGTGCCATGTATATATGCCTTCTGCACCACACTGCCGGTAGCGCCGTCGGTTATAATCTCAGGAATAGCTCCAGAATTAAAACCAATAACTGGCGTAGCGCAAGCCAAAGCCTCGATGATGACCATGCCAAATGGTTCTTCAAAAACAGAAGGGATTATAAGGGCAAGCGCATTTTGCAACAGTTCTTGCTTTGTATCATGATCTTTCACATAACCTACATAATCAACATGTTCTTTGTCTAACTCCGGAAGAATATATTTGCTCCAATACATGTCTTTATTACCAGAATAGTGCTTGCCTGCAACCTTTAGCACGAGGTTTTTGTTATGTGTATGATTGTATAATTCCACGGCTTTTATGGCCAAATGCAAGCCTTTAGCTTCTATAATTCTTCCCATATAGAGGACATATAGTGATTGATTTTCTAGCTTAGGTACATACATACGTGAGGGCAGACCATGATAAACATTGGCAACCCAGTTAGTACTAGTCGGCATTCCGCTACGCTGCGCTAGCGACATAGAAACCCAGTTTAGATGTGTATATTTAGGAAAGATCGATCTATAACGTGCGAGAAAATTAAACGGGTCGTGGTGCGTAAATACCACCGGCTTATTGCATAGTTTTTCGAACGACAAGGCAGTCTCCTCTTCATTGCCATATATGTGCACTATGTCCAGTTCGTCATTATTAGCATCGCTATAGACTTTGGCGATGATTTCGCTCTGTACCTGACGCGCCATAGATATAAAAGTAAGTGGGTGTTTCTTCAATAAACTTATATACGTATCACCACGCGTTTCTAGCTCGTTCTCAAAAAGAGACATATCTGCATTGACTTGTTGAATGGTGGTGTCTGCTTTAGCGGGACAATATAATGTAACTTTTGCACCCATATTCTGGAGTTCGGCACATAAGCTTAGAGCCAGTAACCCAGGCGAAAAAATAACGTTAGGCAAGATATCTTTATGCATAAAGATATGTGGTACCACAAGACCAATACGAAGATTATTTTTTTTCTTCGTCATCATCAAGAAAGCTGAGGTCGAGTTCTTGGTTGTCTACTTCATCTTCTCCGTAATATCCATCTGCTTGCAGGCTATCGTCTTTCATAACATTTCCTTTTTTATATACATATATAATGAGTGTAATAATTAAAATTGTAAACAGCATAAATGTCGCTACATAATAATTCTGATAAATTGTATTTTTTATGATTAAATACACGCATGAAAACTGGAAGTCTGCAATTATTTGTAATAGAAGGGGATGACCCCGCATATGCAGCTCGTGTAATTTCTGAAACAGAAATACTACTCAGTAAACAAGGCTATAATGTAAAAACTATTACCGATACAAGCACCATAGACATAGGACTCGACCAAACTTCTCATAAAACGTACAAGCAATCGCTTATATGGGCCAATAAAAGGCTATCTATATTGCCTGATGGCATAGACCAAGAAGTCTATATAGTAAACGGGTACGTAGCTGGCGAGATGATCAAGCTTGGCGGATCTATAAAAACACCGGAAGAACGCAGAGGTTACTATCTATGGCTAGACGCCATAAATTATCAAATGTTAGAGCTACCACGTCCGTTACTATCTGTTTATTTAGCTACAGGTAAGAATAAAGAAATCGAAGATAAGTATATCGAGGTACAAAGATTATTTCC
>JBBSJF010000101.1:0-3126 GCA_038257495.1 Saccharimonadales bacterium (SeqCode)
AGCCCTGCTACAATCTACCTACGACAGTCTGAATCCTTTTGCATTACAACAAGAGATTCAGGGGAAACTTAAGGCTTTAGAATCTACTTTCGACAAGATTGTTAAATGAGCCAATACGTAATTTTTTAACGCTATATTTTTATGGATTAAAGTCGGGAGGTATGCCGTATTTGACATTGGCCTGAGGGTCGCCTTGCTGGCCAACGCCTATAACAATCCATCTGCTATTAACTTTCTTTAGTACATATGCAACACCACCCTGAGGTACCTGTCCTTTATCGTGGCAATTAACATTTAATCTGGCGAAAATTTTATCAGTTGTATAGGCGATCTTGGCATCGTTTGGCGCTTGTGTTCCTACAGTAAGCTCCCGAGGAAACTTAGTGCCAGTACTTAATTCTGCCGCGCAGTAGTCTCTCGCGGCACCCAGTACCATATCGTCGTCATTCGGAATACTTTTATCTAGTTCATCGAGCTTGGGCTCTTGCTTATCCTCTTTGGTCACATCGACCACAGATGACTTTCCTGCGTTGTTTAAGTTGTCCTGAGTTTTTTTGTTGGTTATATAAACATAGAAACTCGCTCCACCAATTATCCCCACCACGACAAGCACTAATAGCGTCTTTATAGTTGAACCACCATATTCATTCATTTTCTTCATATACGTGCACTCCTTATTTATCTAAGCATAGAGTAGAACGTCTTAAAAATACAGCACAGGAGGTACTTATCTATGTGATACTACTCGGCGAGTAGTTCTTTTATAAGGTTTATAATTTTAACCCGTGCTGCATCGGTAAAATCGTGATTTGCATCTATACTCTGTATACTTTCTTTTTACTTGGTACGTTTACGACAATAAGACTGATGTTTTTATTAAGCTAAAGTGAGATTAATACCAAACCCACGATAATAATCGCTGCTCCGAAAAGCTTATATTTAAGTACTCTTTCTTTTAACAGTAACAACCCCATTAGGGTTGTGATTAGTGGCGAGACAGAAGAAACTGGTATCACTACTGCAGCCAAAGACTTCTCAATGCCTAAGCTTACTGATACCGTGCCTAGTATCTGGAATGCGACCAATCCTAAAACATTTTTAGACAAATGCGGACCTTCAAGCTGACCTTTGATGAGTAAATACAGCCCAGACCAAAACGCCGTAAAGAAATAACCTAGGAGTACCGCTACAACCCACCCTACTTGGTCTATTGCGTACACAAAACCGGCTATACCGCAGCCAATTAGTACAAGAGCAACTAATGCTAATAAAACACCAGACGAGCTAAAACTCTGTTTCTTTTTTCTTTCGTAAGTAACCCCGAACAGACCCAGAATTAACAGGGCTATTGCTATCCATTGGTTTGCCCTTAATACCTCATTAAATACAAAGACAGAAACTGCGACCACAACAAGCGAATTCGCCCCGACTATTGGAGCAGTTATGCTAACAGGTCCAGCTGCAAAAGCTCGGTATGAGATAACGAGACCGATTGTAAAGACCAAATAGTTTATAGCAATGAATACGATAAAACCGATAGAAATACGAATATTGGGTTGTAGGATCAGGGCAATAACCGACATTATCAAGAATAGAATTAGTTGGGAATTGAATACAGTTAGTACTACGTTCTTTTCACGAGATGCTTTCGTGGCAAAGTAATTTGCAGCACCCCAGCTTATTGCACCACCAAGACCAGATATTATCGCTAATAAAGATGAGTTCATTAGGCATAAGTATATCGCTCGTATCAGAATTTTGTAAAAATAAGTTCCTATTAATGAGTCTATTAGTTGAGTTGAGTGAGCAGCAGTAGAAATCCAATGCTAAAGAATAGGATTTCCGGGAAGATACCCCACTTACGCTCGCACCATTGGATCTTGCTATGAAAGTTTGTAAGAAAAGTACTTGGTGGCACTAAGCCTTTACGTTCAAAGAATATGTAACGATACGGCCACTCTACGTCTGGCAGTACTGCTAACAATGCCGCTAGTAGTGCTAGATTCCAACCAAATACTCCACTTGTTATTAAAAGCAGCAGCCCAAATAGACCCAAAACTTCCATAACATACGTCGTATTGTGCTTTAAAGCTGCCCCGTACCCGCCTCTGTCGTATCCATGATGAGGTAGCGCGTCGAGCACGAAATGTGAGAGAAACGCCAACGGGATAACCAGTACCGGTTCTTTCACTGTTAAAGCGATTAACGTTCCTGCCAACATGTGGTTACTGGTAGTCATAAACCGAGTATATCAAAGCATTTCGTATTAGAGTGGAGGATTTAGCGGTATAGTAAAGTGGTGAAGAAAAAACAAATTACACCAAAAAACATACAGGTCGTAGCTATTAGCCTGTTCTTTATAATCCTGACAGTAGTTTTGTGGAGCAAATACAACGCGCCCGCTACGCCTAATTTGCCCGAACCATCTCTTAAGGCGTTAGCTGCTAAACAAGGCATTGAGCTAGGCAACTTTGCAATTCGCAACCATCTAGACGACAAGCCCTACACCGATATCCTGACTTCGCAGTTCGACTTTGCCTTGGCTGACAACACACCCAATTGGTACTTTACTGACGGAGGCTTGCGCCCTAGTCGCACTACCTACAACTGGAAGCAGATGGACGAAGTTATGACGTTCGCAGAGACAAACAATATGCCGGTAGAAGCGCATCATTATGTCTGGGGTGAGCAAAAGTGGCTGCCCGACTGGCTAAAAGACGGAAACTACTCTAAGCAAGAGCTTATGGATATACTCAAAGACCATATCACCACGGTGGGCAAGCGCTATGAAGGCAGAGTACAGCAATGGTCGGTAGTAAATGAGGCTTTTACGCGGCAACAGCACCTTTTTAACCTCAATGACTGGTGGGCCGACAACACGGGCGATCAATCCTACATTGACCAATCTTTTATATGGGCGCGCCAGGCAGATCCGAAAAGCAAGTTGATCTTAAATGACTTTAACAATGAACGTATAAACGACACATCGAACGCCATGTACTACTATGTTAAAGGTGCCCGTGCACGCGGCATACCGATAGACGGAATCGGCATGCAGATGCACCTAGACGGTGGACACCCACCCACCAAAGACGAAGTAATCTCCAATATGAAGCGGTTTGCAGA
>JBBSJF010000102.1:0-3117 GCA_038257495.1 Saccharimonadales bacterium (SeqCode)
GGTCTTTCGCCTGTAAGCCAGCGTACATATGTGCTTTATGATATAGCCTACTCAGCGCGTCCAAGCGAAGCATATTTTGATTTTGACCTAGTAGGAACATTAGAGGAGGACCGAAAGGAGAGTGTTATACCTAGTCTTATATGGCCTGGTATAAACAATGATCTACCCAGCCAGTTATTAGAGCTATTTCCACCGGAACCGGATGAATTACCGAAAAAATGTGCCAAAATTTTCGGGAGTGAGGTCGTGCGACTGTGTCGTAAGTATGATCTCAAGATCTAGCATAGGCATTCTTTTAATCTCACGAGAATCTTGTAAGATGACATGCTGTAAGCTTTGACTTGTGGGCAATGAGGGACAGTGGACTTCGTCTTTCTCCGCTGCGACGTGCTCGGTGTAAGCACCTTCGCACGTCCTCACTATACCGAACCACCGACTACGGTCTGCTTCGCAGTCCTGTCGGAGAACCGAATCCTAATTACAGACCAATCAAAAAATCCCACCAGGGTGAGATCTTTTGATTGGTGGGCGATGAGGGACTCGAACCTCCGACCTCGTCATTATCAGTGACGCGCTCTAACCAACTGAGCTAATCGCCCTCGTCGAAAAGACTTGATAGGTATTTTGGTGGAGCAACGGGGACTCGAACCCCGGACCCCCTGCTTGCAAAGCAGGTGCTCTAGCCAACTGAGCTATTGCCCCATGAAATACTGGGGTATTCTACCGAATAATAGACCAGATAACAAGTAGGCGTGATGATATCGATATAGACTGGTAGTATATAACCTATGTCAACGTATCTCGCGATGAGTGAAATATATAAAGAGTTAGAACCAGAACTAGGAAAGAACATGAGCTTTCCTAATCCTAAACTCGTAGTATGTTTCTCAGGAGTCTCAGGAGTAGGTAAGACTACTTTAGCAAAGCGACTTGAGAAAGACTTGAACGCCGTACGGCTAAATAATGACGACATACGTTTAATAATAGAGAGAGGCAGGGTCGATAGAGATACTAGAGAGCTGATCAAGGAACAGTTTATTGAATATTTTAGAGAGATATTTTTCTCTTGGCCTAATGGTGCCATAGTTATCGATTCTGGTATAGATCGGAGATACCAACGGTTGAAAGAAGATTTTCAGAAGCGAGGATATCCACTCCTGGTGATTAGTCTGTTCGCTCCTAGAGAAGTCCTAGAGCAAAGAATTTTACAAAGAGAAGGGCATCGTGCCGAAAAAGAAGGCTCATTATTGTTGCTAGAGAAGTGGATAAAAGACAAAGAGAACTTCGTGCGTGAGTATGGGAATGAGATTGATATAACTATAGATGCAACGCAGCAGCTTGATTATGACGCACTGATGCAAAAAATTCACATAAAAATGTTTAATTTAACAGAGGTGAAAATGGCGCAATCTTAACAACGTTATTTTCTTTGACTAGAGGTGGATCGTCTGCTATTATCTGATGGTCGTTGAGTTTAGGCATTTTATCTATAAATAAAACAGATAAAATGCGTAAACTTGAACCGAATATATAGAGGTAGAGCCTTTGTGGGTTCGAGTTTGTAGCTTAACAATTTGCATAATTAATAGAGATAAGTAAAGACAAGCGGCGACCAATTTTAACGGATTGGTCATAGTTGTTGGTAATCACCAATAACTAGTCGAATGTCGATGCATAAAAAGTTACACAAGCGCACACAATGAATGCCTTGACATAAGATACCGATGAAGGACGTATGAGGCTGCGATAAGCTTCGGGGAGCTGCCTACAAAGCTTTGAACCGAAGATCTCCGAATGAGGAAACTCATCTAGAGTCATGTCTAGATACCCTTAGCTGAATACATAGGCTATGAGGCGGTAACCAGGGGAACTGAAACATCTTAGTACCCTGAGGAATAGAAAGTAAACAACGATTCCGGGAGTAGTGGCGAGCGAAACTGGAAGAGCCCAAACCTTATTATTTTCTAGTATGAGACTAAATTTATGGTTCTATCGATAAGAAATTTTTCCGAATTTAGTTCGGTAAAATTTATCTGCTAAAGGGAAAAAGAGCAGCGTAGCGATGAGAAAAAACCGCAGGTTTTGTCTCATACTGGATAAGTTGGTAAACGAATAGTAATAGAGGGGTTGTGACCTAGTAAACAATCCATGCAGCCTGTTTGAGCAATTGAACATGCTGCTTGGCCGGTATGTGTTACCACGAACATACATAAGGTAAAAAATTAGCGAGGCGAGTAGAAGGAATTGGAAAGTTCCGCCAGAGACGGTGAAAGCCCCGTATACAAAGTATCGCTAACCTTATATTTACTAGACGGCTTGCGTGAGCAGGCCATTGTCGAGTAGGACGGGACACGAGAAATCCTGTTTGAAGCTGGGACGACCACGTCCCAAGGCTAAATATATCTTATGATCGATAGAGAACTAGTACCGTGAGGGAAAGGTTAAAAGAACCCCGGAAGGGGAGTGAAATAGAACCTGAAATTGTGTGCGTACAAGGACTCGGAGGGGACTCTTCACAGCTGAAGAGTAGTAGTTTGTAGATAGTAGTTGGAATTTAGGGAAGCCTAATTACTAACTGCCAAACTCTAACTACTAGACTCATCATTTGTGATGAGTCCCTGACGGGGTGCTTTTTGTAGAACGATCCAGCGAGTTACTTAACAGTGCAAGCCTAAGTCATTTGACGGAGGCGCAGTGAAAGCGAGCCTGAATAGGGCGCTAGGGGTCTGATACTGATCAGAATAGTATTGCGAGTTAAAATCAGAGTCTGAAACGGTGAAAATTTGTTTCAATGTATAAGCCTATACATTTCAATCAAATTTGCGCCGTTTACAGGCAACTGATTTTAGCTCTCATGACTTATTATGACCAGTATCAGACCCCTCCAGTTCTGTTAAGTAGACCCGAAACCAGGTGACCTAACCATGGGCAGGTTGAAGCGTAGGTAAAACTACGTGGAGGACCGAACCGTAGAGTATTGCAACACTCCCGGATGACCTGTGGTTAGCGGTGAAATGCCAATCGAACCTGGAGATAGCTGGTTCTCCTCGAAATAGCTTTAGGGCTAGCGTTGTACGGTAGCTGTCAGGGGTAGAGCTCTGATTCGGACTGGGGCCA
>JBBSJF010000103.1:0-3095 GCA_038257495.1 Saccharimonadales bacterium (SeqCode)
CCGCGAGTTCCGGGAGTATTTGGCTTATATGCTTTTATAGCCATATTATTTCTTCTCCGCTTTCTTCTTAGACTTCTCTGGTGCCGGAGTGTCTTCTTTAAGCGCTGCAAATATTGGCAAACTATCACCTTTTTTAAGTGTTACGTATGCTTTTTTAAAGTCACTCCTATTTCCGAGCTTCTGCTTGCGATTATGCATAAACCGTTTTACTTTGCCTTTAACATTTAGCATGTTTACATCGGTAACCGTAACTTCATACTGTGCCTCAACAGCTAGTTGGATTTGTGTACGGTTAGAACTTTTTGGTACAACAAACGTATAAACACCTCGTGTTTCGCTAAGACCATAGGCTTTTTCGCTGATTCTAGGTAATAGTACTAGGTCTTTCATGCGCTTGCCTCCTTGGCACCAAGCCACTGCTGTACCACTTCTATTGACGCTTTTTCAAATACGATTGTATCTGCGTTCATAAGGTCAAATATATTGAGGTAATTTGCCGATACAACTTTAAGCCGATCGATATTACTCGTGGCTCGGTCGATCATATCGCTTTTATTAGCTACTACGAGAAGCGCGTTACCTTTTGGTGCTACTTTATCCAGTAGTGCTACCGTGTTTTTGACCTTACCGCCACTGGCATCGAAAGTTTCTACGATAGCGAGTTTGTTGTCTTCCAGTTGTAGCGATAGCGCCTGACGAAGAGCTAGTCTCTTAGCTTTTACATTGATTTTTTTTGTGTAATTTTCTAAACCTGTTGGCCCAAAAGTGATACCACCACCGCGCCATATAGGCACACGCGAACTACCAAAGCGAGCTCGTCCTGTACCCTTTTGTTTCCACGGCTTCTTACCACCGCCACGTACTTCGCCACGTGTTTTAGTAACGGCATAGTTACTGCGTCCATTAGCTAAATACGCTATATATGCATCCTTAAGTAACGTATGGTTGTCTACGGTTACACCAAATACTCCTGCGTCAAGTTTAGCCGCAACGCTAGCTTTAGTGCCCGATTTTGTATATGTACTAGGAGTTTTCATTATTTAGCCACCTTAATGACAACAATGCCTTTGTTTGGACCAGGTACTGCACCGGCAATACCAATAATATTATTTGCGGTATCGATAAGAGCTACCTTCAAGTTTTTGATAGTTACTTGCTCGTCGCCCATTTGTCCGGCCATCTTTTTGCCCTTAAAAATCTTCTGTGGGTACATAGAACCAATAGAACCAGGACGCCTATAGCTTCCGCCACCATGCGTTTTACGTCCTCGGTGGAAATTATGTCGCTTGATAGTACCAGCCCAACCCTTGCCTTTAGAAGTCCCAGTAACGTCGACAGTGTCGCCAATAGAAAAAACCTCTGCGGTAAGCTCTTTGCCTACCTCGAGGTCTTCGGTTATCTCTTCTACACGGAATTCGCGGGTAATCTTTGGTTGAATCCCAGAAGCCTTAAAATGACCTGCTTGGCTTTTGCCCATAGCCTTAGCGGTTTCAAAACCCATCTGTACGGCCCGATAACCGTCTTTTTCAGTGGTCTTTACTTGTGTAATCACACAAGGACTAGCGGAAAGCAAAGTAACAGCTTCAACCTTACCATCAGTTGCGATGGTAGAAGTCATGCCGACTTTTCTTGTAACTAAAGCTTTCATAGTAATAGCCTTCTTTATAATTAATGTAGCGCAGACAAGATAATAGCTTGGTTTTTAGGGGTATCTACCTCTGTTACAAGTGCAGACCTACCTAACTCACCAAGCAAACGAACTTGATATACCAAAACAGATTACCATGGTTATAGTACCTCTGTCAATATGTTGCATATTATACTACTATTTTATGTTTTAATTTCATATTTATTGATCAGATTATAAGTGCACTGGAGTGCTTAATCTCCAAAATATTTGGTATTACCAAAAGTGTAGTAAACGGACTGACCCGTTTAATCGTCAGCTGCTTTCTTGTATGTACAAGTAAGTAGCCAAAGAAAACACAGGCGATGAATCTCCGCCGTGCCTATCTGTGTTTCTGCTCATGGTCTGCTGCGGGACTCCTTACAGTCGACCCCTTACGGGGCATGTCCTCGCTGAGCCAAGACCAGCAACCCAGAAAGCCTCGGGTCAGTTCAGAGCCTGAAACGAGACCATGGACTGAAGACTTTTACGTCAAGAGAATAGACTTTGTCTAAACTTTTAAATACTTAGCCTTAATGTAATCCGATACGGCCGAGAAATCTTTTAAAAGTAGATGGTGCGCGTTTCTGTAGCCTTGTTTCTAAACTTTGACCATTACCAGTTCGCGCTCGAACATAATTCGTATGCCTAGTATAAGCTCCTTCTCCAACTATATTCCTAAAGCTTGTATCACCTACAATACCTAGTATGATTTTACCGTCTGCATGACGCTGTGCAACTAGCTCAAGAGGCGAAATTCTGTCCTCGACGAATGTCATTGGGACTCTTGCGATTGTCCGTACTTTAGGCTTCATATATTTTATTATACTCCATATTAAACTCTAGAATAAAGTATTCAACTACTATTAACAAGTTAAATCAATCATACAATTTTATCGAAATTAGAAAAGATGACGCTACACGGCGACGGCAATTCATTAAAAAAGCTATCGATAGCCTATAAAATTATATTTATGCCGATTGGTAGCCAAAAGCCGATGAAAGCCGCGATAAGTATTACGACGTATTCGATTTTCCTATCGAGCTGAAAATGCTCATGACTGGCAAATATCAAACCTACGAGTAAACCCACAGGTAAAGGATAAATACCAGATTCGCCTATATTGACCCTCAGCCACATAGAGCCTAGGATAAGATATAAGACGATTTTTAAAAAATATGCCCCGTCAGTTTCGTTATTTTGACTTTTCTTTACAACTACTCTATTTTTGGGAAATTTTTTGGTGTTTGCCATACATAGCTATTTAAGCACGATTTTTATGTTTATGTATAATCCGCTATTTCCCCGTGGTCTCTGCCACGGGGTTCTCTTGGCGGAAGGGAGTTTGAGGGGAACCGTAGGTTCCTCTCAAATGCAGCTATACTAGTGGTGTGCCAATCACCAAGAGTAACCACTGCGCCTACGACA
>JBBSJF010000104.1:0-3016 GCA_038257495.1 Saccharimonadales bacterium (SeqCode)
ACCGGCCGCGGCAACCACTACCTTTGCTGGGAGTTCCGGTTATCCAGTTTCTTAAAAAAGTATATTCGACGTCCTGCCATAATAAAGCCAACCCCCTTGTACTGCATATTCCGGTGAAAGTGAGCCACCATTCCGGGCAAAGTGAGCCACCCGGTGAAGAGCGTATTTTTAATGGTTAAAACTAACTGTTTTTCTTTGTTCTTAATGATTCCCCCTTTAATTCTATTCTGTTAGCATGGGCTGTCATTCTGTCCATTATTGCGTCGGCGAGTGTTGGTTCTTTTATATATTCATACCATGCTTTTACGGGTAATTGCGATGTGATGATAGTGGCTCCTTTTGCATACCTGTCTTCCATTATTTGCAGTAATGCAAGTTTCATAGTATGGTCTAGTGGTTGTAGACCAAAGTCGTCTAATATAAGTAAGGGTGTTTTAGCTATCTGGTTTAGCCACCGGATATACGTACCGTCTAATCTTGCACCTGCAAGCGCTTCGATGAAGCGGTTCATTGCAAAGTAGGTGGTTCGGTAGCCAAGCATACAGGCTTGCCGCCCCAATGCACAGGCGAGGTAGCTTTTGCCGCATCCGGTAGAGCCTGTGATGAGTATGTTTTGTCCTTTGTCAATAAAACTTCCATCGCAAAACTGCAGTAACTGTTCTTTAGTAATGCCCCGGTCGGCACTTGTTTTTACCTGTTCGGGCAAGGTGTTGTAACGCAGTTTGGATAAGCGCAGAAAGAGTTGGGTTCGTTGCGACAGACGGTATTGCGTTTCGGCATCGGTGAGCATTCCCATAAGCGTATGGGCTTCGGGGTGTTGATGTACAGGCTGATCTATTACTGCCTGGTATAACCTTGACATGCCAAAGAGTTTTAAATCTTTCATCTGTTCTACGGTACTTTGTGTGTTCATGTTTTTTGATTTTTAGTGATGATAATAAAGGTTTGTTGCGTCATATTTGCTGATGTAGTTAAGCGTACAATCACTGCGTTGCCTTTGCACTGAGCCCGTCCGAATACCAGCCCGGCAAAGTCATTCTGACGGGGCTGGCCGGGCGGACGTAGCAACGATGATGCTATGAAATACTATAGTTGATATCATAAAAAAGGAGATTTAATTATACGCTTCTGGTCCTCTTAGGTTATTGTGCTCGGGCATGTTAAACAATACGGACTGTTCGTACTGTAGCGTGTCGAGGTTATTAATAAGGATATTATTGATGGTTGTGTAGCTATAGTTATGCCCTGTTAATGCCCGTTTGCACGCTGCTTCTACACGCAGGGCAGAATATGCTTTTACGAGCCGCAGGATACCAAGACATGCATTGTAGGTTTGTTCTGTAAATCTTCTCGCCTTTAATACACCTTGTATATACAGGTGAGCAGATGGGCCTACCTGTTCGGCCTGTTCTAAAAAGTAGCTTGCTGTCCATCCCTTTTGCTCTGCGTAGCGCTGATGACTTTCGGGCATGTGTTCTTTAATGGTAGTAAAATCATGAGGTTTGTAACTGCGTTTATGCAAAGCGATTCGTTTGTGCTCATAGTATATCTCTACCGTATCGGTATCGTAAATGGCATTGACCGATTTACCAATAAAACTAAAGGGTACGCTGTAGTGGTGCCAGTTCTCACCCAGGGTAATGTGATAGTTCTTTTGCACTTTGGCCTTTGCTGCATGTCTGATAATATATGGTTCAGCGGGCAGGGGAAGAAGCAATGGTTTTTCATTCTTTACAAAACACTCCATGCGGCTATAATCTTTCTTTTGAAAGGGGCGTTGGTGATGCTCTTTGAGCTGCTCAACAATATGGGCATTGAGTTCACTGAGACTAAAAAACATTTTATCACGCAAGGGAGCATATATACGCTGGTATACAAGTTTTACCTCATTTTCTACCGATGCTTTGTCTTTAGGCTTACGTACCCTGGCGGCAAGCAGACCGGTATTATTATGCAGTGCCCACCCCAGCAGCGTGTCGGTAAAAAGCGGTTCGTACCGGCAACTTTTGCTTACGGCAGTTTTCATATTATCACACTTAATACTCTGCGATACTCCACCAAAATATGCAAGGCATAAGTTGAGCGCTTTTATAACATTGGGTTGGGTAGCATTGGGAAGCGCTACGGCAAAGCTGTAGCCACTATAAGGTAAAACGCCTACAAATACAGGGCAGCTAATCACCTCGCCACTTGCCCTATCTACATAGCTTATATTATCTCCTGCAAAATCAACCATCATCACATCGGCAGGCCTATGCTCAAAATGCATAGTAGCCTCATGTACCTTTCTGTACTGCCTGAAAAGATCGCAAAACTGCGAGTATTCATAGCCCTCAGTATTGTCATTTTTATACTCCTGCCAAAGCAACTGTTTGGTTACACCGGTACGTTTAAGTTGGCTGAGAAAATAGGGTATGCGGCTTTTAAAATCTCCATTGCGGCTATCGGCCTGCATTTGCTTTGCATCAGCGTAAGCAATGGCGCAAAGGCTGGCATCGTCCATTTGCTGCAGTGCTTCAAGGCTAAAAGCAGTTGCGTGCAGGCAATCTGAATACTGCTTAACAGTATTACGGGAGATTTGCAATTCCCTTGATATTTTGCGACCTGAATAACCCTTTAGTAATAATTGAATGATGATGCGTACTTGTTGCATTGTTACCAGTTTATTTGACATCTCCTTGCTCATATTGTTGAACAGTAAAGAAATGCTTACTTAGTAAAAGAAATTTATACGCTCCTACCGGAGCCTGCCCGCCGTGGTGGGTGGCTCAGTTACGCCGGAATGTCATAAAGCCACTTGGGAAAAAGGGTGGCTCACTTTGCCCGGAATCCAATTTTATTAATGCCTGGTAAGGGCTATTGGAGTATCGTTTGAAGATGGCTCAGTTTGAGCGGAATAGGTGGCTCACTTTGGAGCGGAATATGCATTGGAAGCATGCGTGGCCACTTGGTATTAACCCTTTTTATAATAAGGCATACGGAACACCTGAAGAGAAATATCCTGGTTATATAAGAG
>JBBSJF010000105.1:0-3011 GCA_038257495.1 Saccharimonadales bacterium (SeqCode)
CTCCCCGCTACAGCCATAGGCCCCAGCGGTGTATCCAGTTTTCATTATTGTGAATAGTCTCATTGTGTTAAATACCTTTCTCGTATTGCTTTTTCTTGTGGTGACATTACAAACTTGCTTTCTCTTCGGTTACTTTAGTAACTAGGATGTGACAGTTAACGCTCCAGAGGCGCGTTTTGCCCTGCTTCCAGCTTTCAATTTCTGACTTGCTCGCATCGCCTTGGTTATCTTCGTTTGCTAGATAACTCGTGTGGTACTCGGTGGCCCAGTCGTAATCGTTAAATTGCTCGCTGTCCAAGTCCCCCCACTTGCTATATGTGGCTTCCAGAATCTTATTACGCAATTCGCTCTGTGTGTCTGCGGTTAAAACTTCCTCCCAGTTTGCGCCGGGGCTGTCGATCAATTCGCCCTGCTCGTAATTATCTTCGTTTGCATCAAAATATATTGTAGCTTTGTACATTAAAATCCGCCTCCCGCGGTCTGTTCGTTAGTTAACCATGCGCCCCGCTCCAGCTCTTGCAATTCAGCATAGCCGTAAGGGTGCAAGCTCCGTGAAGCGCGTATGAAATAGTTAAGCGCGTGTGTATAGTTTTTAAAATATGTTTTGTGCAAGCGTCCTACGCCTCCAGCCGTTACTACTCTGTAGGGTAGATTGTTCATTTTGTCCGCCTTTCCAGCGCATGCGCCTTCAATAACTCGCGATTAACTAGCGCGTCCAGCTTTTTATTAATAAACTTTTTTCTACGCTGCTCGGCTTTAAATTTTTTTATAGCTTGGTTGATCGTGTTCATTTTCGTTGTCTTTCTCGATCGAACGGGGGGGCCGTTAGGCCCTACCCGTCAATCGGTTAAATAGTGATAGCTTGGCCGCGTCAATGTATAGGCTATGGCCTATGGTGGCCCGGTGGCCTTGGATGCGCGTTGTTACCTTACGTACTTGTACGCGCTGGGCCTTGGTGTTTTTGGTTGTTACTTTGATATTCAAGGGTTTACCCTCCTTTTTAATTATTGTTACCTGTACCGGGTCCGATGATTCGGGCGCGGTATTGGTGGCCGGGATGCGCTCCGGCCGGGCGGGTTAATAGTCTTGTAAGTTTTCCTCTTTTGTTTGCTACTTCGGTTTGGATGCGCAGATTATATTTAAACATGCGGTTTGTCTTGTTAAATGCGTTTGTAAGCTCTTTAGCTGTAATGTTAGTTACTACCATTAGAGTCCCTACTTTCTGTCTATTACTAGACTATTATTAATTTATGCCGTTGGCCCGAAGTATTAGATCTCCCAGGCCGTATGTTGCGAGGCTTCCGAAGATTAACCAGAATATAGTATTTGTAACTGCATCCCGGCGCGCTTCGCGTTGCTTCGCTTTGTTTAGGTTTATGCGCTTTCCCACTTTGTATTGTGTCATGCGTTTTACTCCTTTGTTTGTTTTGTTTAATTGTTATATATGCGGGCCTTACATTGCTGGTATAAGACCATAACAGGAATACTATCACACTATTTAAATACATGCAAGCATTTAATTGCTGGCACCCTAAAACAAAACTTGTAACAGTTAACCGCTTACAATTACTAATACCTACCATAACCAAAACAAAACAGTATGATCGATGGGTTATTAATTGGTGGAAGCGATGGGGCGGGCTGGTTGGTTATTGGTGGGGGCGCAGCGTTTTTGTGCCAGCTTTTACGGGTGGGCTTTAATAGCATAGTGTTTTCGTTTGCGTTTTGTTGGCGCATCGGCCCCGCCTCGGATGCTTCGGCATCATTGCCCCGGATGCATCAGAGGTGTACCCCTGTTAGGTTCGTACAATCAACATTGTGCGACCCTACCCCTGTTATTTGGGGGTATATTTGGGCCTGTTTGATTGTTTGGATGGGGGGCGCTATATATGGTGTGTGCATCCTACCCCTGTTTGACCCCTGTTAACACCCCCACCCCACCCCTGTGGGACCCCTGGGGGACCAGCGAGGTGGTATTGATACTGCCCCCAACCCCCACAACAAAAATTTACCACCCCTGTTCCTAAGAAGTTAATTATCCCCCCTCCCCACAACAATTTTTTGACAATAACTACATATACATATATACTTATATGCATACATATACTTTTAACAGAGAGGATACAAATGGGGAAGAACGTTACGGTATACATTAGGAACGATATAGCTGATAAGTTGAAGGGAATTGAAGTAGGACCTTTGATTAATGAGTTACTTTCAAAGCACTTTAGCTCTAAACAAGAGGTAGTGAATGCTGTTGCTAATTTAAAGCATGATGCCCCCCTGAAAGCCACCGGCATATCAGGCGCTCAATATGATAGCTATGAGAAGAAGGATACTGAGAAAATATGTTGCTCTAAGAATAATAGGTGTCAACACTGGGACTGGGATTCTGATTCAGTAGAATGGATTAATAATTTAAGCGGACGGAGGGTTGCAGCATGATGGAAGATGGTAACTATGAATGTAGACCGGGTGGTAGCTGTGAGGTTTGTAATGGATAAGGGAGAATAATATGGCATGGATATGCACAGTATGTAAGAACATAGACTTAGTTAAGGGTATACAGAATGGTGGAAATTGTATGCGGTGCGGTGGAAAGAATATGGAGAAATGAACTACGAACGAGAAATCCACGCCATATTAAGCAACCTGAACTTTGGCAAGATAGACACTGATGACGCAGAGCAAGCACTTATAGAGCTAGTGGAAAAGGCTAGAGCAAGGACTTTAACTGATATAACCGTTTGGGCGAATAATGAAATGGCTAAAGACTATGTAGCCCTCTCTAACAGGGAAAAGAAGTAAGGAATGGAAGATAAACTTGCAGAGCTAACAGCTCAAATTGCCAACTCATACGCTCAACAGCTTGACAAGCACATAGAGCAGTTTCTTAAAAAGAACCGAATACCTTTTAACGGAGACATAGCCAAGACGAACAAAGAACTTGAAGCTAAGGGAATGCGACTGATAAGGGAAGATGAACCGCTTGATACTTGGGGCGATAGGAA
>JBBSJF010000106.1:0-2947 GCA_038257495.1 Saccharimonadales bacterium (SeqCode)
AAACGGATCTAGCTCGTAGATATGCTCGGCGGTTAAGTCTACTTTTGGTCGGCCGACACTGACCAGAGTCTCACGTAGGCGGTTTAGGTTACTTGTATCCACGACATCGTTGTCGGCAATTTTTATATGCCTAGATATACCGCTATAAGCAAGGGCTACGGCCATGCCCGAGCCCACTGACATACCGGCGATGCCTACCTTGGCCTGGCGAAGCACTGTCTGCTCTTCGGTAGTAATAAGCTCTCTGTTACGGTTGGTACGAAGGCGCAATAAATCTACATCGTCTACGCAGTGAAGGAGCATATTCAACCAAGGATAGTATACGCGTACCCCCTCGTCCGAGGTGTCACCCTGCTGCAATGTGTCGCCAACAAGCGATGGATTGTCTATCCGTCGTAGCTCCGCGAGCTGAGAACTATAAATATCAAATTCCCTAGGAGCGAGCTCTATGCGTAGCTGTTCAAGATCAGTTGGGCCAATTATCCTCGGTTTTTCAAATATACTCATCCTATCCTTTCTTTACCCACTGCTGTTTTGTACCTGGTCTAAAATACTGTTGATCTTCATAATTCCAGAGGTGCACTACCGGCCTAGCCTCCTCGCCTATCATTTTGTAAGTTTCGCGGTATTCCGAGCTCTCTTTTATCAGACAATCGTGCAGATGACTTTGAATCTTTTTAGTTAATTCGTTCGATGGCTGCTTGGAGTGAAGTAGCTCAATATGAATATGCAGCTTTTGGCGACCTTCATCGTCATAGTCTACTAGCATGGTAAATTTACCGGTCGAGTCCACACTAAGGTTATCCATCTGTAGTGCCCGCCTGATTGTATCCGGATATATCAAAAAAGCGTAGTAGCTAACACTAAAGTCATTACGTTCATATACATATACAAACGGCAAATTCCAGGTAGTATCTTGAATCTTGTGTTTCGCAAGCAGATTTGGAATGTTGTACCCGCTGGCAGCTAGACGCTCATGGACCGTTTGACGGCTCATCACACCACCATAATCCTTGAGATCGTAACGCACCAGAGGTAGACCACTAAATGCAGTACAGAACAGGCTATGACTCTCTTCTTCGAAATAGAAAAGTTCGGGGTTGAACTGGGTCAGTGTCGGCTGACGTATAGCTTCGGGTAAAAGACTATTTAGCTGACCGTCCGCAACCAGCTGACGACGAATCATAATCGATTCTGGAGTTTCGTGAGACATCGTACCAAGATCCACTGTACCGTAGTGGTTTAGAGTGCTACTAAACGGATCATCAATATTAGCCGTACGCAGAACATAGTCGCGGAATTTCTCGGTAAAAGCCTCTGCCGAAAAGACAAACTTCACATCATGATCTTGCCACTTTATGCCTTCTCGCATACCATCATGCAATATATCTTTCAAAAATGGAGCATATGCTCCTATGATGATCTGATCAAAACTAGCCCCCAGCTGTTTGACGGCGTTTATGACTTCTTGCTTATGAATACCTGGCGTAATAATACTCAAGGAATAGCCACCATGCTCGGCAACTATTTTTAACGCCTCATACGTAAATAGACCGCCAATCCACGCACCCATCGGAAAGGCTACAATGTACAGTGTACTTTTATTTTGAATCTGGAAATTGTTGCGCAGATATAGCTCAGCCGTAATAGCATATTGCCAGTCCTGTGAATTTTCCCTGGGGAAATAGTACGGCTGTCCCGTAGATCCAGAGGTGGTTGATATAACCCATTGACCATGGGCAAAATCCCCATCCCAACACAACGCTTCTTTTGGATATACGCGTAAGTAGTTATCTTTGTGAATGGGGGGTATTTTGTAAAAATCTGCAAAACTCTTTACGGATGCCGGATTGAATTTATGTTGATGCAAAAAATCTTTGTATGCAGGCACACGCTTGGACATATCGTGAAAAAGCCCTAAAGCACGTTGCTGGCCACGTCGTATCCAGGTGTCCTCGCCTTCTTCATGTAAACGCTTGTGGAGTAATTCAGCATTACGATAGCCACGAGGTAATAATAACTTTGTCATAATTATGTCGGTGTATCCTCAATATAATTAGTGTAACATGTCGTATATCGGCTATTTATTGCTTATGTTGTAAAAAAATAGTAAAGTAAAAACAGTTCAGTTTAAAATTAAAAAAAAATAAATAATGTCATTTATAGCCCAAAGATTAAATTATTTCGACAGCTGCGACTTTCAAGTTGCAATGCAAAAACGACTACTACTTCATAATCCTATAGACCTAAGTATTGGGATACCAGAAGAGCTTACGGCTGAGCATGTAAAAATTGCAGGTATTAAGGCGATCCAAGATAATAAAACCACTTACACTCCAGCAAACGGGTTGCCAGAACTACGAACAGCAATTGCAGAGAAACTATCTAATGAGAACGGTCTAAATTCTACTGCAGATACCGTAGCCATCGTACCTGGGCTAACTACTGGTTTACTGCTAGTGTACCTCGCTACCATTGACCCCGGTGATGAAGTCATAGTTTTTGATCCATATTATCCACCCTATCCTAGCCTTGCGAGCATGGTGGGTGGTCATGTTGTTTATGTTTCTACACTCCCGACTTACCAACCAGACCTCCCGGCGCTAGAAGCTAGCATAACAAACCGGACAAAAATGATAATCGTAAATTCGCCAAACAACCCTTCTGGTGCTGTTTATACCGAACATACACTACGAAAAATTGCCTCTATCGCTGAAAAACATAATCTGCTCGTCTTATCGGACGAGATCTATGAGCATTACATATATGATGGAAGTCACTTTAGTATTGGCAGCATATATCCAAATACTATAACCATGAATGGGTTTTCAAAAGAGTTTGCCATGACTGGTTGGAGAATCGGATATATTAACGGCCCCAACGATATTATTGATGCCATTAATGAGCTACAGCAATATGTTGTAATGTCTTCTTCGTCTATATCCCA
>JBBSJF010000107.1:0-2940 GCA_038257495.1 Saccharimonadales bacterium (SeqCode)
AATCTTGAGATCGGCGAAGGTATGTGGGTATTCGATAGCGAGTCAGAAACGTGGTACTCGCTTGGTGGGAAAACAGAGGTTACGCATGGACATGTGCGGCATAACTTCATACCATTTGATGTCAGTAGACTCAGTAAAAGACCCCTGCTATTCCATATTCATCCCAACGCCTATAGTGTGATGATTGCACCTATGCGTGGCTCGAGCACACAACCAGAAGAGTTCGACAACGACGTAACCGATTTTCTTATGGCTACTCCAAGTCGAGCTGACTATGATACTGCTGGTCATTTCGTAGATCGAGCCATTGCTCAGCATCAGTCAAGAGCCTTTATAGTTCATAGGCACGGTATTACAGAGTACTCATATCCACACGACACTAGTCAATTAGCGGCAATGGCCAGAGATGCTCGTTCCCTTCGAGACGAAACTTTGCTTGCCTACGACTGGGCTAGTGCCAGATGGCAAAATCCTAGAAGAGAGCAAGTTGTAGAAAAATTGGTTTCTGATCTTGCGTCTCGATTTCCGAAAGGTTTTACTCTTAGAATGCTCGAAAGCGTAGAGCTAAGTCTTTAATTAATATAGAGGTATACTCTCAGGGTTTATCTATATTTGTTAAGTGTTTTTGGAGATATTTATAGTCTAGATGGTCATCCCAGAGTAAATCATGTCAACGATGTATCTCCTGTACAATGAAAGGTGAACTAATTTCGAGGTGCTCCACCATACATTTAAAAAACTTCGTAGAGTAGATCAAATTACACACTAATTTGTATGCACTAGAAGTTTTTTTATTTGATGTAGACGTTATTCTCTAATGCTAAAACAGCCACAAGCTCCATAAAGCCGCCACTGACAACTTTTTTAGTGGCGCTATCTGCTGACTAGAATCCACGACTTTCGCTAGCGAAAGCTAATCATATTATGTGCGTTATTTATCCACGTTCTAAAAATTCTATTTTAATTTATAACTGCTTATGATATTTTAATAGTAAGGTCAATCAATATACCAAAAAATAATATCAAAAATTAAAGCTCTGTTCGAACAGTAAGGATTAGCAAATGGGAACTTACAAATCACCAACCTCTAAAAAAAATATTACTAAACGCTCTAAGGCTATCAAACCTATTCGTGCCACTACCAAAGCTCGCAGTAAATCTAAAAAAACTATAAGCACTGGCAATAATTTTTTACGTCGTTTTTCCCGCTTGTCTCGAAAAGCACAGATGGCAGTATTTATACTTGTTTTTGCCGTCACTGGTGGAGGTATATACATTTTACGCACCTCTGCTACTGGTATAGATACCTCGCGTGATGCTAATGCTGCAATCCTTACCTACTCGCTTCCTCATCAATCTGAACCTATTAAAGCCAATATCGAGCCAGCTTTGATTGCTCCACTAGTTCTATATGGCAATGGCTTAGCAGTATGTGGTCAAAAAGGTGACGAAAACGCCGACAGTCAGTATCAGCTGACTTCTACTAACCTTAACCAAGCTCAAATCCGCACTCTTATCCAACAAATCGTAAATACCGGATTTCTAAAGCTTGATCCTGAGTACTTTATAAAATATCCCATTGCTCAAAACCAAGAGATTATACGATTGGCGTTAAAAAATAACGATGTTTCCGTGAGGTACTATAATGATGGTCCAGCCCCAGCTGCGTACAATGCTACAAAACAGATTATTACAGACTTTTGTAAAACAGTTACATCCCCTTACATTCCAGACACAGCAACAGTCCGCGTTAAGGCTGCTGCCGACCCACAGGGCAGACCCGTGGCAGCAATTCCCGATGTTGTTAATGATTTTAAAGCCGGTGCCGATGCAAGTACTCAAGCTAGCATTGAGGGCGCTATAAGTAATGCAATAAATCAAGTGAGCGCACCAGAATCAGAGACCTTTGCAGTCGCTGACCAAACTGTGAGCGGTCCAGCAGCAAGGCAGCTTATTAAGCAACTCAGAGGTAAAACGCATACATTTACGAAAGGTGCCAAAGGCGTGAATGAACTGGCGGTAGTTGAAGAGCTGCCAAAGATCAATAACAGACCAAAGCTTCTGGATCTTGAGAAATCGCGTAAGAAAAAGAAAATAGGATTTATAGGTAGTATCGTAGACAACATAGCTTCCTTTGTTTCTCCGCCCGTTAAGGCTGCAGGCGGTACGCCAGTACGTGTCGTAGTACTCGTTGGTAGAGATCAGAATATAGCAGAGGGCGAGAGGCTCGTAGGTCAGGCAAATGCCTTGGGTCAACAAGTACGAGATTGGTATTGTGGTCAAATCGGCAGGTGCTACGACTACCAAGGCGCTTCCGTCATGCGCGGTAACCAAACCATTGGTTATTACTTAGGTGGTGGTCAAACTCCTTTAGAGAACGTGTTACAAAACCTGACTAATGCTGATCAAGGCTCTATATATCGTGAAGACATTGGTACACAAGTTCTAACCGCTTTTCGTACTGATAGCCTTAGATACGGAGAATGTGGTCGAGGCTACATAGGTGCTGCACTGGGCGTGATCGATCCAAATACACAAGGTTATAATACGAGCGGAGCTACGTTTTGTACTAGACCTACGTCTATGGCTCATGAGTTTGGGCATAATACTAATCTTGATCACACAGGCAATGGCACACTTATGGATGGTTCTCCTTATACTAATCTAGCTGCTCGATGTGGTATAGGCAGTGACATTCGATCTGGATATCCATCCTGTCGTCTAGATGGTGGGCAAGCAAATGCCTTACGGGCTAACGCTACAGGAACTAGGTACTTCTACAATGAAATTTCTCCCATAGACCAAAAATACAACTCCCTAGGTGGTCCTGGTGGCGTTTTGGGCGCGCCAGTCTCTAACGAAGAGAACAGTTGTGGTGGTGGACGTTATCGGAATTACCAAAGCGGTGTTATTGTCTGGAGCCAGGCAACCGGCGCTAAT
>JBBSJF010000108.1:0-2911 GCA_038257495.1 Saccharimonadales bacterium (SeqCode)
ATTGTTTATTGGCTTTTTCTGTGAGGATTGTCCAGCGGTGTACGCCAGAAAAACGATCCGATGAGACATTGAGCTGTGCGAGGTTGAGACCGTCTAAATTTTCATCGGCTATGTAAAAATAGCGGGGTTGATAAAGTCCTACTGCTGGCGCGTCATTCCTCCATGCCTCTAAGAACGGACGGTATTTTGCTGCTCGTATCTCGTCTCCTGTGCGGGTGCGTCCGGCTTCGAGTGCCTTATCTGCGACCGTGCTTCTGTATTCGCTAAAATTTAGCCGAGCAGTCCGGTTGTCTGTCTGGGAACTATGCCAATAAGGAAACACGTCGGGGTCGTTGCCAACCGATATTCCATATAGGAGCGCCTGATAACTATGCTGCGTAGGAGATATGACCCGATCTATTTGATCTCTTTCCAAAAAGTCTACTTTTACGTCTGCCCCAATAAGGTTCCATTGCGAACGCAAGCGGCCTGCAACAGATTTATATTCCTCTGAGTTAAAAGTAGTCAGTGTAAACGTAAGGTAGGTTTTGTCTTTTTTGCGCAACCCCTCTCTTGCAGGATCACGGATCCAGCCTGCCTCATCTAACGTCTTATTAGCTGTTTCGACATTAAAAGGTAGTTGTGTCAGCTCCGGCACGTATCCAATATGCGACTTTAATAACGGTTCGTTTACGGGTAGTACTGGGTATCCGAGAGCTTCTATAATGTTCTTTATATCCGTTGCCTGGGTTAAAGCCTGCCGTACCTTCGTATCTTGCAGAAGAATATCTTTAGTTTGGAAAAAAACCATGGTCTGCCCTGCCAAAGGAATATTATAATCTCGGTATTCGCCCGTTTTTGCCAGTTCCTCTGGTAACGACTCGAGCCCGCTCGCACCATTTATCTGATGCGACATTAATGCCGATAGCAGTCCATCCCCTTTGGCAAAAGTCCGTATGATAAAGCTATCTACTAACGGCTTTCCAAGATAATAATCTTGGTTCTTATCCATTACTATAGTTTGTTGCCTCTTATCTGGGTCTGTACTACTAATGTCTAATGATTTCCACTTGAACGGACCGCTGCCGACCGGTTTGTCTGTATTGAATACATTAGAGCGCAGCTGGGAAGGCTCCACTTCGCCCAAGATGTGTTTTGGGATAATGCCGTTGGTCATCGAATAAGGAAATGAGCTTAGACTACTCGGAAGTGTAAATATTACTTCTTGATCTGTAGGTGCCGATACTTCTATCCCTTGCCAACTACTAAATAAAGGGCTTTTAGTATCTAAATTTTGAATTGTGTTGTATGTAAATAAAACGTCTTGCGCCGTAAGGTTATTACCATCATGCCACTTTATATTAGGCCGCAGCTTTACATTGTATATATTGGCTCTCTCGTTTACGGTATAAGACTCGGCTAGATCGGGTATGATATTACCTTTATGGTCGTTTTTGAATAAGCTCGAGAAGAGTATACGCGAGACCGACGAATCTACGGCGCCGCTTGCGTATAATGGATTCGCATTAGTAAAGACACCTACGATACCCTCTTGATACGTTCCACCCGCCACTGGCTGTTTGGATAAATAATAATTAGCTAATAACTGGTTTTGTGCGATGAGCGTACCAATTAAGAAGATAACCAATAAAATCCACGCACTTACGAAGCGCCATGAAAATACTAAACGGTTTAGCCTCCTAAAAAAATTATTCTCTAGCCCGTTTTCTGCGGATAAGGTTATTTCTTCGACGCTTTTTTTACGTCTGCGAAATATTTTGCGCATACGTAACTTGGTAGCATGCTTAATCATAGAATTGTCAGTTAAACTGGTAGGACACTAAGGATAAGTGAGATGGCAAAAACCAAGACAACGATGATTGTGATCTGGTGAATCCTCTTATCCGAACCTCGTCGAACGGTATTAACTTCTCCACCACCACCAAAACCAGCACCCAAACTAGCGCCACGAGTCTGAGCGAGTATAAGAATAGTCAGTAAGACTGTAGATCCGATCGTAATATAGTTAAATATGCTCATTTACTTACCTTATCCTCTACTAATGTTGATACTAGATAGTTTACCAGTCCAATGACCATACCTGCAAACATTGCCATGCCAAAACCAGATATTTTGAGAGGGGTGTAGAGCTTACTTACGAGTAATACCATAAGTCCGTTAATAATAATCATGAAGAACCCAAGGCTAAATAGTATAGCCGGCATAGACAATACGACCACCAAAGGGCGTATAACTGAGTTAATTATAGCTAGTATTCCGCCCGCGATTATTATCACCCCTACACTTGAGCCGTCTGTAATATCCTGACTAAAGAGACCTGCGGTTGCCCATAAGCCAAAACTGCACACGAACCATCGTATTACTAATCTTAGTATTTGTTGTTTCATTTCTATCTTTAGAACAGTTTACGAGCATTGAGCTCGCTGCACAAGTTATTACTCATCTTTTTTGCTCCGTCTTTGGTAATAAGGTAGGCATCTTCTATCCTCATGCCTATTTGTTCATCTGGTATATATATACCTGGTTCTATCTGTAACACCATGCCTTCTTTAACGAAATCTGTATCATCATATAGATCATGAACATCTAGCCCTAGAGAATGAGATACGGCGTGTGGAAAATACTGCCGTATATTTTCGCTTGTGATCTTCTTGATAAGTCCCAACGTAGCTAACTTATGACCCATATATTGCATTACCTCATTCTCGTATGCCCTAAAACTTACGCCGGGTTTTAGAATACTCATGGCATAATCTTGTACATCTACCACGCTATCCCATACGCGCTGTTGACGTGTAGTAATGTCGCCATAAGATACTACTCTTGTTATGTCTGCCGTGTAGCTCTGGTAGCTAGCACCTACGTCGAATAGTATAAGATCATTACTACCCACGGCGTGATTATTATCTTG
>JBBSJF010000109.1:0-2821 GCA_038257495.1 Saccharimonadales bacterium (SeqCode)
AATGCCATCTTAATCATCTGCGTAATGGCAATGATGATGAGTGGAATGAAAAATGCTGCGTCCATATTGTTCTCCTTAGAATATTAGAATTAACAAAATTACTATTACTATGATACCAACTATACCTATATTCATATTAACTCCTTAAAGAACTTTTTAATCATTTCAATGAACGCTTCAATAGCGTCCAGTCGCTTATCCTGCTCCCTGTCCTTATCAGTGATAGGTACGGCTATGACTACAGGTTCGGTAGGTTTAGGAGTAGCGTCTACCACAGGTGGTTTGGCTGGTGGAATAGGCGTAGGTTCAGGTGGTGCGGTGATAGGGTCTTTGTAGTCCTCTACGTCTTTGACATTTATACCTCGTTTAACGCCCTTCTGGAAGGAATACTCGGTAATATAGTACTTGCTACCAGTCGGGTGTGTAGCAAGAGCTGACACGTCCTCTATGACATAACCTGCTGGGAAGCCGTTAGGGAAAGCTGTAGGGTTTAGTGTTTTTGCTTCTGCGTAGGTCTTAAAGCCTAAATCCCACATATTAGCCTGACGGATAAAGCGTACCTTTTTGTTCGGTATGTCCTCCACCTTAACGTCCACAGTAGGTGGTACTGGAGCAGGTGCAGGGGTAGGTGCAGGACCAGCTTTCCACTTATCAGCTTCCTGACGGATACGTTTCTTAACAATAGGTGAACACTCAGTACCAGTTTGCCATTCAAAGTGTACATAGATAGCCATAGTACGGTTGTAGCGTTGCTCTAGCTGGTCGTGTAGCCAGCCGAGCTTCTTATAAAATGAGTCGGTAAAGTGCGGTGAACATTCCACAGACACAGTAGTAGCGTTACCGTTACCTGAACACCAAGCTACGAGGTCGGGGTTAATAAGTAATGATAGCTTACTACCACTAGCAACGTAGTTCACTGTCGGTGCTGCCCCTCTTGAAGCGTTGCCGTTCATATAATTAACTATATTGTCGTGGTCGCTGTCTTTAATCTTGTCAGGTGAGTTCCACCAGTGGTACGTTACACCGCTGCGGTCATACTTACCATAGTAAGAACGTGCCTGTGACTGGGTGTAGTAGCCGTTAGGGCTTGAGGGTTTAATTTCTAGGTTGTAGCTGTTGTCTGCGATGACACTATCCTCTCTTTCCTGTTACCTATACTATATCACTTCTTCTCTAAGGCTATTATTATGTTCTCCTCAGTGGTGCGGGCGGTACGTCCAGCCAGACGGTAGAGTAACCATATAAAGATTGACGATGTTATTGCTACCATAGCGTTAGATATACTGTAGAAAATATTTATAGTAGAGGGGCTGTCCTCACGCTGTAGGCTGTCTTGTGCAACTATCGTCAGTACGTCTATGATAATAGGTAAGAAGTTGCCGAGGAATATTACTAGAGCTATGCCAAACAATACCTTTCTAAAGACAACTGCTTCGGGAACGATAGGTTGTTTGAATAACTGACGTTGCCTATGGAGTACCAGCAATATGAAAAGCCCAGATATAAGGTGTCCTACCAGCAAGATTGCTGCTATTTGTTTTATGTCCACTTACTTTTTGCCTTTCGGTTTTACTTTACCACCTGCCGCTAAGAATATTTTAAGGGTAAAATGGTTTTGCACCAATAGCGTATTGAGTTTTTCGTTGGCTTCTTTGGCGAGTTCGGCAACCTCTTTATTGGCTTCTTTGGTAACGACAACTTCAATACGGCTGTCATGTACAGCTTCGGTATTGCCTTGAGGTGTGTCGTTCTTGTTAAACCATGCCATTATTTACGCCCTTCTACTTTAGCTAATTCTATTTTCTCAGCTAATATACGATTTGACTGCGAATTACCTTGCAATACCTCTGTAACGTCTTTGGTAACTTCCTTGCTGTCCTGTAGACGTAGCTCTTGGAGTTCCTCTATGCGGAGCTGGTATTTCTCCGACCTATTGTACAGTTTAATAACAACAGTAACTAGAGCAACGACTACTACGCCTAGCGTTCCTTGAGTGAAAAGATATGTGCTTGCTTCTGGCATGTCATTTTGTTTCTTTATGTAATGTATTCATTTAAGTACTTATGGTTATAGGTAGGTTGGCTGTTAAGTCTATTGCTCATGGTTAATCTCGTCTTGTGTGAAGTAGAAGCATCACCCATATTATCCTACCGAAATCGAATGCCCAGTGAAATAAGTATCTATTTGTCCTAGACCACCAAGTATCCCTGTTCCACCAGCAGGATAGCCCCTCAAATCAACCGTATCACCTGCCGTCAGCCTTATGTCTGTGCTTATAATTACACCACGATAAGTGTTAGCCCCAGATTGCGGCCCACCCCACTCACCCCTGACTCCTTCTGAGTTGTTTACGAATATAGCAATCATCATAGAGCTACAAGTTCCAGTAGTGTTATACCACCTACCACTAAAATTGTAGACACCAGTTACGGGAGCGGTGTAGGTATATGTAGCAGCGTTGAAGTTGTTATTAGGGTCGTAAGCTTTAGAGCCGACTGTTAATTTTGTCCAGCTATCAGCAGCCAAAGTAAGTGCTCCACTTTGGTTAGCCCTAAACACATAAGGATTATTCAATTTATCTATATGGTTAGGCTGAACAGGGCGAATAGGATTAGATAATGTATCTGTTAAAAATTGGACTACACTCGTAATCGCCACACCAGAAGTAATTACTTTAGCAAGCCGTATACTATTAGCAGCCAGGGCTGGTGAAGCAGCGTTATTTACGACTTCGGTGTATACGAGCGTGAAGACATTAGTACCTGTGTTGCGGAGAACATCAACATATGTGTCTTTTGAGGCGGTAAAAGTTCGAGTTGCT
>JBBSJF010000110.1:0-2812 GCA_038257495.1 Saccharimonadales bacterium (SeqCode)
CTCGTGGTAATCGACCCATTAAACGCTTTGCTAGAAGGAGGAAGTTTTGAGACTGCGGGGTATTTTAGACCTACTGACCGCAAGGCTTTTATAGTTATCGGAGCGGGAGATAATATATTTGATTCGACAAAACAAACAGGTTTACGGCAAGTCGGTTACCATGAACTTTTGCATGCATGCATTGTCCGGACATATAAGCAGGACGGATTAGCAGCCGAGGATATAGAACTCACAGATAGCGGTCCTCAAATGCTTTTTCCTATTGAGCTTGAAGAAGCTACTGTGGAGAAAATAGCGTATGCCTTTATGGTGTCTGGACTAGTAGAGGACGGCATGCTAACACCTGACTATATCGAAAAGGTTAATGATATAGGTTACGAGGAGGGATGGCGTAGACTTACCGGTCTTAAAGCTTTTCCCGTATTTGTGCCTGAAGGAAGTGAAAAAGCTCACAGGCGAAGTAAAGAACATATACCGAGTACATACCTTAAGTTCCGCTCACTCATTGATAAAATTTTTTCGAGTGTAGATTGGGATATGGCAGGACTGTCTCGAAAAGAAGCAGAGGGTTTGATGGCAAATGCGATGTTTGCCCAGCCGGATAAGGAGGCTAAGGGACCCGAAAGATGGCGACACCGCAAGGAGTTTGGATCTGCTCTGCGCAAAGCAAATGCCGCTGGCGTAATAAATAGGTTAGGCATGGCAGTACGTACGCTTGGTATCGATAGGGTGCTTGATATAGCTACTACCTACGAGAGTGCGATAAATCCGGATATCCTTCCACATACTAAACACCTTAATTCTTATGAGCATTTTCAAAGCAGTGCAGACAGATGGGAAAAACTCGACCTTAAACGCTACGGTTTAGATGATCACAGAAGAGCAAAAGCTATTGAACCGAAAGCCCTCAAGGGTATCGGCTTGCGGGCGTATATAGATACTACACTTGGTAGGAGAGATTACAGATATAACCTGCAACCAACTACGGAAGAACGTTCCGACTTAAATTTTATTATGCTTGGCGGTCGCGGTCGTAAGAAGGTACGTCGTAGGAGCGGTCTGCGGGCAGTAGAAAAAAGAGGACTTAAGAAGTACGAAGAAAAAGTGAAGTAGAAGCTTATGCTAAAGTCTTATAGTTGCTAGAAAGTCTATACTATGGTATGATCTTTACATTATGGCATTTTGGAACCGCAATAAGACAGATAATAGTAACCTCCCTGCAGAATATGCACAATATTATGACTCACAGTCTCAGCAGGCAGGTAATCGTAGTAAAGCTATGAACTTATTCATTAGTATTGCAACGCTTTTAATTACGATTGCATTAGTATTGGCTCTTTTCTTCGGAATCCGTGCTCTTTATCGACGTTCTCAGGCTAATAAAGACAACAAGAAGCCGGTAGTGACACGTCCTATTGCACCTAGTACCCCAACAACCCCACCGAATACTCCATCCACACCTCCATCGGGATCTAGCACTACTCCGCCGTCGCCAACTCCAGCCCCAACAACACCTCCATCGGGATCTACGCCCTCAAGCACTCCAGGTAGCGGTAGCAGTGTTCCGGGCACAGGCGTAACTACTGTTCCTAGCACCGGTATCGACGAATAGAATAAGCGCACTGGAGCGCTTAACCCCCATCTACTTTCTTATGTCGATAAGAAAGTAGCCAAAGAACCGACAGGCAGATGAACCTCCTCCAGGTCTTCCACCTGAATAATTCTTGGTGGCTGCGGAACTCGTCGCTTACACTCCTCAGACAGTCCTCGCTCAGCCAAGAATCATCCAACTGAAAAACTTGGGGAGCTACAGAGCCTGGACAAAGCCCATGGACTATAGACTTTTTACACACGACACCGTCGTGTCCATGGTAGCCTATCCAGGCTCTGACCACACCCGAGATAATAGACTGGTTTGTTCCTGGATGCCCGAGGACTAGCCTTTAGGCCGACCAGGGGGAGTTCCGCAGGGCACCAAGAAGAAAGTAGGGTAGGATCCCAGCGGGTGGTCATCTGCCTGTCGTTTTTTGTCTATCTTTTTGACGATACAAAAAGATAGTGATGGTTAAGCGGATCGATCCGCTTAGATTGAGTTTTTTTTGCTGGTACAAAAGTATGTGGTGGTTAAGCTAGCCAGTCAGTTTATAAAGAGTATTTTACGACGCAAAAAAAGTATCTGACGATTAAACGGGTCAGTCCGTTTACGCCAGACTTATTGTCCGTTATGGTTCTGAGTAAAGTAGTTGATCTCGTTGATCACATCTAGAAGGGCTTGGGCACGGGCTTTGTCGTCTGTTATTTGCTTGGCTATAGTAAATGCCTCGGCAAGTTTTGTATGATCGTCAGTGGCTTGGATCATCATCATAAGAGTTTTGAACTTATCTGTTGGTTCTTGGTCAAGTTGATCCACCATCGGGCTTAGCTGCTCTAGAGCTTGTTGCTTAATTGCCAATAAATCGTCGGTTGGTGGCTGAGCCGTAGTGTCACTAACCGCAGGGGTGCTTGTTGGTTCGTCAGCAAAGGGTGTAAATGAGGGAGTATTGTCTTGTAGGGGATCATTATCAGTCGAATTCATTGGCTCTTCAACTACGGGCGTACTATAACTGCCAGTCCCTAGTGGGTCTGAAACCGGAGAAGGCGCGGATAGGTCTGCAGTAGGCATGGTTTGGTTAAAAGCAGGATCGCTATAGCCTGTTGCGCCACTTCCTGGAGCTGCGCCACCTACGTTATCCATTGTTTGATCATTCTGAAGTCCGAACATGCCACCCCCTCGTTGTTTTTAGTATATAGTTATTGATAAGCATTATATAAC